>CAYMXM010000269.1:0-6981 GCA_964394065.1 uncultured Pirellula sp.
GACCGCTAAACTTTAGCACGCCGTTAACAACTTGCTTCCGATTTCAGCAAAACACCCAGGAACCCCTTCGTCACTTTACCGGATCGTTTGGCGATGGCATTTCTATGCCGGATTGTTTGTTACCCCTATCGTCATATTGCTCGCCGTTACCGGTGGTATTTATATTTTCAAATCGGAGGTCGAGCACTTCCGGAATTCTAAGAGCCTATCGGTCGAACCGAAACCGAATAAGCTTTCCTACGATGAGCAAGTCGTATCGGCAAAACGATCGCTTCCCGAAGGTTACAATCTATCAGGAATCGAAGTTTCCTCCTCACCCAACGTGGCGACGGTATTACTTTTCACCGCACCTAAGCAGCCCTCACATCGGCTCGGTGTAGACCCTTATACTGGCAAAGTTCTCGGTGAGGTCGCTCAGAACAAGTTTTTCCCTTGGATTCTCAAGCTGCACCGGAATATGTTTTTGGGGCTCGCTGGGCGAATCATCACTGAGTTAGCGACCTCGTGGACGATCGTCCTTGCAGTCACAGGATTGTATCTTTGGCTCCCCAAACGGATCGAGAAATGGAAAGGGGTATGGGCTCCCAGGCTGAAGGGGAAACCCTATGTTGTTCTTCGGGATTTGCACACGGTCGCAGGGTTCTACCTGACCATCCCAATTCTGATCATGTGCCTCACGGGGCTTTTGTATTCCTACGCTTGGGGGAGCAGCTATCGGTATTTGTCTGCGAAGACGGGTGCTGGCAAATTCTTTTCCAGCGCTCCCAAAACGGTTGGCGATCACCAAGGGTTACTTTCGGTGGATCGAGTTGTTCAGAATATTCGACAGGAGTATTCTTATCAGCCTCTGAGTATCTTCTTTCCACGGCGTGCGGGAGACTCGATTACCATCTTTGCAAGAGGCGAAACAGGCCCAAACAACCACGGCTACATGGTTCTTTCCGCGAACGACGCTTCAGTTCTTTTGAATAAGCAAGTAAACGAATTCCCAGTAGCGACTCAATGGGCAACGTGGAATTATTCATTACACGTTGGTTCGTTTGGTGGGCTCACAACCAAAATCCTATGGTTTCTAGGATGTGTTGTGCTTGCCTGCCTCCCGATAACAGGTTTATGGATGTGGATTGCGCGTAGGCCGAAAGGGAAGACTGGATTCCCCAAAAGGACCATCGGCCCCCTTCCGCTTTGGGTCAAAGGCACGATTTTTGTATCGCTATTCTTCTTGCCGGTATTCGGAATTTCGCTCGTAGCAATCCTGTTGCTCGACCAACTCGTAATATTTGCACTCGGATTTACTCAGCGATACAAGTCAAGAATTTCATAAAGCTCTAATGAGAGGAAGTGCGAAGCTCTTTTCTAATCTGCGAAAATAGGCGGAATCTCCGGATTTAAAAAACATCCGCAGATTCCGCCGATTATCGCAGATTGTTAAACGTTCAACGAATGCGTATGCAGACTGACGTGCGTTACTGGTCAGCTTGCAGTTCTTCTTCGTCCTCCAAGGATATTTCTGGAAACGGATCGGCGAGCTGTTCCCAGAATCCTGGGCCTTGGACGAATTCTAGATCGGTAACGAGGCAAGATTCGAGAATCTCATGAACGCGAAACTCGTCCATGGCGTTTCCGATGAAAACCAACTCCTGTCGTCGATCTCCATGCGGGACAACAAACTCCGATTCGATCTTTGCGATCTCGGTTGCATCTTCTGGCCATTCTTCTTGTGGGGCTGAGGCCCACCAATAGCCCGCTGGGTCGATGCGGATCGAGCAACCTGCCTGCGACCAGACATAGGCCCAATCATTTTTTGAATCGATCCACACGAGTCCCTTGCTGCGGAGAACCCCGGTGAACAACCCATCATCCAAGTCTGCATCCAACGCATCGGAAAGCCTCTGGGGGTGAAAGGGGCGTCGACTCCGAAAAACGAAACTGGAAATGCCGTACTCTTCCGTCTCCGTGCTCTCCTGACCGCGAGGTGTAGCGAGCCATTGAGGTTGCTCCTCCGCTTGGCTGAGAGAAAACCGTTTCGTCCCAAGCACCCGATCGAGTGGAACCTTCCCTTCGGTACAGTGAATAATTTCAGCGGTCGGGTTCAGCTTCTGAACCAGCTGCGTCAACTGCTCCAGTTCAAAGGGAGTTACGAGATCGGTTTTGTTGATCAAGATGACGTTTGCGAACTCGACTTGATCGATCAGCAAATCCACGATGTTTCGTTTATCTTCTTCACTCAGTCCGATGCCTCGATCGGAGAGGTCTTCATACGATCCATACTCCTCCATGAAATTGGCGGCATCGATCACCGTGACCATCGTGTCCAGCTCCGCAACCTGCGAGAGGCTTTGTCCCTCTTCGTCTTCGAACGTAAAAGTCTCGGCAACCGGCATCGGCTCACTGATTCCGGTCGACTCGATCAAGAGGTGATCGAACCTCCCTTCGCGAGCCAATCGGGACACTTCAATCAGCAAGTCTTCTCGCAAGGTGCAGCAAATACAGCCATTCGTCATCTCGACCAATTGCTCTTCGGTTCGCGACAGATTGGCTTCCCCCTGCTTGATCAGGTTCGCGTCCACGTTGATCTCGCTCATATCATTCACGATCACCGCCACCCGCCGATTCTCGCGGTTGGCAAGGACATGATTGAGCAGCGTGGTTTTCCCGGCCCCCAGAAAGCCTGATAGGACCGTTACTGGTAATCGTTTTTCAGTATTTGACAAAGTAATCTCCCTTGGAAAGGACCACAATCGGCGAACTTGGCTCTTCGGCAACCACATGGGAAGAAACGACTGAGAGCGCCAAAGACAAGAGAAAGCGTTGGACCATGGAAAAAGCTCCGAAACAGAGGGATGATCTTGTTGGCATCTCGTGTGCATATGCACTACGATTGCAAGAGTATCACAGTTCGGATAAAATTCAAGCTGTGAAGAGGACTTCGCCCCACCGGTAACTTGCCCCAGAGGTTTTTCTGGAGAATCGATTTGAACTACAAGTTATCGTCGATCGCGATGATCAAAGAGGAGCTTCGCGCTGTAGGGCTTCGCGCGACTCCCGCCAGAATCGCGGTGCTAGATCTACTACGAGAGACAAGTACGCCAATGACTCACGCGGAGGTTGCCTCCTTTTCACAAGATCAGTTTGGCAATTCAGACCGCGCAATACGTGAATCGCACCCGTGCGAAGCTCTTTTCTAATCTGCGAAAATCTGCGGAATCTGCGGAATCTGCGGATGTTCTTTTATCATCCGCAGATTCCGCCGAGTATCGCAGATTGTTAAACGTTCAACGAATGCGTATGCAGACTGACGGGCGTTACTGATCATCCTGCAGTTCTTCTTCGTCTTCCAAAGAAACTTCTGGAAACGGATCGGCGAGCTGTTCCCAGAACCCAGGGCCTTGGACGAATTCTAGATCGCTAACGAGGCAAGATTCGAGAATCTCACGAACTCGAAACTCGTCCATGGCGTCTCCGATGAAAACCAGCTCCTGTCGTCGATCTCCATGCGGGACAACAAACTCCGATTCGATCTTTGCAATCTCGGTTGCATCTTCTGCCCATTCTTCTCGTCCCGATTGTCGACGTTTGTATGGCGGGTCACCCAACGCCGTTAAGTATTTTTCGCGGGAAAAATCAATGGGAGCGGCAAAGCGCGAGCCCTCCGGTGACGACTTTCATACCAGAGCCCCCCTGGATGTTTCTACGCTTTCAACGGTTAGTTAAATTCAACGCAGAGGCGCAGAGTCGCGGAGATTTGAACTTCTCTTAGTCCAACTGCTCTCTGCGTCCCTGCGTTTCATTCAAAAAATGCTTAACAGCGTTGCCCCTCACCCCCGAGCACGGCGTCAAAACCGCCGGGAGGTGGTGAAGCGCCAGAGGCTGGCCAGACCTTGCGAACCCAACTGGGTAGGTATGGGCTCCCAAGCTCAAGGAAGCTTAACCCCTCTTCCCAAGGCGAAACGAGCAGATGGAGCGTAAGCGTCGTGATCGGCCAGCCATCGCTCCGGTGGCTCCTAGTCCTAGCAACAGCAAGCTCCCTGGCTCCGGCACGGCAGTTACCGTTCCCGGCGAACCGACAAGCCAAGTCGTTCCATCCAGAACGGTCCATGCTCCGTTTATACCTTCGGCGCTCAAAGCCGTTACTGCTGTTCCCGTTAGTCCGACTGAGTTATCGAACGTAAAGGCTGTGCTAAAAAACTCAATGGGAGTATTAGGAAGGACCACAGAAGTACCAAAGGATATGTTGGCTTCCAGCCCCTCCGGCCCGCTAAAGATACTGACGCCATCTCCCCCCGTACTGAGCCCAATCCCCGACCCGCTGTACAAACCGATTTGCAGTCCATCAGGTCGGTTTCCTTCGAACCAAACCGATATAAAACTTTCGATCGTATTGGGATTGCTCGATTCCAGAAAGATGACCGACTCCCCCGCTCCGATCGAGGTAATTCCATTCAAGGCAACGGTGGTTGCCCAAGCCGCTGAGCTATCATCCATCTTCCAGCCAGTGATATCCACGGCTTGAGAGCCAAAGTTTGTAAGCTCAAACCAATCCGCTGCCACGGAACTATCACCACTGCTCCAAGGAGCTATCTCGGTGACGGCAATCTGTCCCTTCGCTACCGAAGGGGCTGCCAATAAGAGTAGAGCAATGGGTAACCAAAAACGTTTCATGTTTCGACTCGCTGTACAACCTGAATGTGAACCATAGAGCTGGCAACGTCTTGATAGTAAAGGCGCCGATGCCACCGATGGCGCGTCATTGTAGGAACGCAAAGCATGGGTTCAATCTCGCGAAGGAAACTCTCATGAAACGTTAACGCATTCTTAATTAACACAACCTTAACATTTCCTTCATCGAATCTCTCTCGAGAGTGCGTAAGATCCGCCGCTGGTAATTAGTTGTCAGGTATTTTTTTAATGGTCAGTAACAGGAGTTGTTTATGAGTCGCGTACCAAGCCGTCGAGGTTTCACGCTGGTAGAATTGTTGGTTGTTATCGCAATCATCGGTATTCTCGTTGGATTGTTGTTGCCAGCAGTTCAATCCGCCCGTGAAGCGGCGAGGCGCATGCAATGCTCGAATAACATGCGACAGTTTGGGTTAGCGATGCACAATCATGAAAGTGCGTACAAAGCATTTCCGCAATCTCGTCCCAACGATTTGGCCGGCGGAAGGATGAGCTGGTGTGTTGTCGTCCTGGACTTTATTGAGCAAACCAACCTTTCTAATTTGTACGATAAGAAAGTTCGTTGGAATGCTGGCGCCAATGTAACCGCCGGCCAGAATGCCATTCCGATTTTCATATGCCCCTCAGCAGGAGCTGGATCTACTCGCCGAGCAGCCGCAGGAACCGGTTCGGATCTGGATGGCAAGGTGATGGGCCCCTCGGACTACATGGTGATGCATCGACTCCGCCACCGTTTCTACAATGCGCATGGGCTCACCAACCCGTTGGGAACTGCTGATCACGACGGAGTTCTCGTACCTGATAGCCAGACCAAGATTGGGGGGATTACGGACGGAACCAGCAACACCATGCTGATCCTGGAAGCCTCAGCTCGCCCCAATTGGTTCGTCTTAGGACGCGACCAAGGCTCACTCCTTCCACGTCCAGAAGGATTCGGTTGGACCGATCCCGATGGAGGGGCAGGATCGATGGATGGAACCGATGCGACCACAGGTGCCATCAATGGAGGAAGCGGGACTGGTAAGTGCATCATGAGTTGCAATAACGACAGCGAACCGTACAGCTTTCACACCGGTGGAATGAACGTTGCCATCGCGGATGGATCGGTTCGATTTCTATCTCGAAATGTTAGCGCTGCAACATTTGCCGCATTGCTAACCCCTCGAGGAGGAGAAGTCCTTGGTGCCGATGCCGAATAGGTTGTTTAAGCGAGCAGCCGAAGAAAAAACACCATGACCTTGTGCCCGCTCTGGTGAAGAGTAACCCTTCCCAAAGGTGGCCTGACGCATCGGTGGTAAGAGGGTGGACGCGAAGCGTCCCCCATCACAACCCGTGGCGTAAGCGAGGGACAGCGTCGCGAGTGCACGTGGACCTTGTCGGAAATATCTCAGGCGTTGGGTGGCACGTCCCTGAGGCACGAAGGGCGTGCTGTGAAACCTTGGATGGATGCGTGGTTGCCAGTGCTGTCCCTCGCTTGCGCCACAGGTTGTGATTTTTGGGCCTCGCATACGCGCCGGCCAAACTACCCAAACACTTTATATTCGCGCCGATGCGTCAGGCCGCCCCAAAGGGGATGGTTACGATGGTTGGAATTCATCCACCTCTCGGCTCACTTCGAAATTGCTTTTTTCTCGGATCGATCGATGAACCATTTCCGTTGCTTTGTCAGGATCGCACTATCCGCCTTGACGTTGGGGCTGGGGTGTTCGGCGCTAGGGTGCTTACCGGATGGACCTCCCCCCCGGCCTGAAGGTATTTCGGTTGGCGGAAAAGTCCTACTCTCGAATGGAACTCCTTTGGCTGGTGGGATGTTGATTCTTCGACCGGAGACTGGGCTCTACGGCGCTACAGCCCTCATTCAACCCGACGGATCGTTCACGCTTCAAGAGACATCGGGTAAAGAGAACGTCGTTCCAGGGAAGTATCAAGTCTTCATTAGTTTCCCAAACCCAAACCATTCCAAACTCAAATCTTCGATCCCTTCACGATACCAGCAAAGTGAAGACGGAGATTCGGATCTGTTTGTTGATATCCTAGATACCACTGTCGATTTGAAGATTCAGTTGAAACGTTAAGTTTGATCTATCAGCAATTATGGGTTCGGGAGGAACAGGGGGATGAACCACGAATCGAACCAATCTTAAATCAGGGGTGAGGCTTGAGACTTGAGGAAGAAGAGGGCTTTGACCGTAGGTCAAGGAAAGGCTGCCCCGGGTAGGGGCGTTTAGATCTTAGGCGTGGGGCTGGGCTGTCAAAAAGTTGGTGTTGACACAGGTCTTTGAATGCGTGGATTTATTCCGTTTT
>CAYMXM010000270.1:0-6929 GCA_964394065.1 uncultured Pirellula sp.
CCTGGTTGCCAGCGCTGTCCCTCGCTTACGCCACGGGTTGTGATTTTCGGGCCTCACTTATCATCGATCTCGACGTCTTCGAATTCGTCGGTGGAGTCGAGTTCGTCGTAGGCGATGTCTTCATAGTCGGAATCGTACACGTCATCACCTTCATCGTGGATTTCATCTCCCCCGTCGAGTTCCTCTCCGTCGATGAAACCATCTTCACCCCCGATCGATGGTCTATTCGACGGTTTTGCATGAGTTCCTCCGATGTCGTCGCGGGAATCGTCTCGAGCGCGGGGTTGCAGGTAGAGTTTGATCGGGATTTCACCGAAGGGAAGATGATCGCGTAGGAACCCGAGAAGGTACCGTTGATAGGGTGCGCTGAATCCAGCCGGTTGATTGCAAACCAAAACGATACTTGGAGGAGAATCGGATACTTGCGTGGCGTAGTAGACCTTGGGACGCTTGAGCTGGTACAAAGGGGGCTCATGCTTTTCCATCGCAGCCTTGACCAACCGATTGAGCTGTCCGGTCGAGATGCGTTGATGCGATTGCTTGAAGAGCATCTGTGCGTGATTGAGCAAGGCTTTGACGTTCTTACCGGTTTGCCCTGTAACGAAGCCGATCGGGCAGTAGGCCATCGTCGGAAACATTTCCCGAACGTAGCGAACCCATCGCTCTGTCGGCATCTGACCTGCTAACAGGTCCCACTTGTTGACGACGAAGATGCAGGGCTTGTACTGCTCGGCGATGTAGTGCGCGAGCTGTTTATCGACTTTGCTCATCTGCTGTTTACAGTCGAAGAACAAGAGGACAACGTCAGCGCGGCGAATGCTTCTTTGCGCTCGATGGACGCCATACCAATCGATGTCGGTTCGAACGCTTTTGTTGCGACGCAAACCAGGGGTGTCGATCGCCATGAACTTATGACCGTCTAACTCGAACATGACGTCGACGCTGTCGCGCGTCGTTCCAGCGACTTCGCTAACGATCATCCGTTCCGCTTTGACGAGCGTATTGACGAAGGTGCTCTTACCAACGTTGCGGCGTCCCACGATCGCGACCTTCATCACCGGTGGTTCGATTTCCGAAGAATCGTGCGTGAGTTCCGGAAGGCGTTGGCAGATCAAGTCGAGCAACTCCTCTTTGTTTCGATTCTGCTGAACGCTGACGAGGGTGAGCCAGCCGCGACCAAGCTTCCGAAATTCCTCCGCGTTCGGGTCCAGCGTCGGGCTGTCAGTTTTGTTGGCGACGAGAAGGATCGGCTTGTCGATCTTCCGAAGCCTCTGCGCTACTTCTTCATCCAGTGGAAGCAACCCTGAGCGGGTGTCGACCACGAAGAGGAGGACGTCCGCTTCGTTGATGGCCGCTTCGATTTGGGATTCGACTTCCCGAGTCAAGTTGTCGACATCTTCGATCCCTATCCCCCCGGTATCGATCAGCTCGAAGTGGGTCCCTCGATGCTCGATCAAGGTGGTAAGGCGGTCGCGCGTGACTCCAGCCGTATCCTCGACGATGGCCAGACGACGGCCTCCGAGCCAGTTGAAGATCGAGCTTTTGCCGACATTGGGTCTGCCGACGATTGCGACACGTGGAATTGGCATTGTTGAGCCGTAGGTTGGAACAGTTTGGAAAACCTGTTATCGTAGTCATTGCTCGTTCTTCGGTCAAAGCAAGGGAAGACGCAGGCTTGAGGGGTGAGGCTTGAGACTTGAGGGGGCTCGAAAATCACAACCCGTGGCGTAAGCGAGGGACAGCGTCGCGAGTGCACGTAGCCCTTGTCGGGAAATCTCAGGTGTCGGGTGGCACGTCCCTGAGGCACGAAGGGCGTGCTGTGAGACCTCAGATGGATGTTTGGTTGCCAGTGCTGTCCCTCGCTTACGCCACGGGTTGTGATGGGACCGCTACGCGGCGAGCCTCCTCACCGTGGCCCGGGCGTCTCGCCCGGAGCAGCCCTGGCAACTCCGGGCGAGACGCCCGGGTCACGAACAAACCGCAAAAACAACCAAATATCGCAACTTCAAAACGCGTAAGCGATGGAAGAAGTCACGGCTGCTATGAATTCTTGGGCTTCCGCTGCGACGAAGCAGCTACTTCAAACATGGTCCCGTTGCGGGATTTCGCATTTTCCGAGCCCAACCTCCGAGGGGGTGGAAAAGGCGACTGCGTGGTTAGCGGCTCAGCGGGTCGATTCGGAGGTCGCCGAGGCCAAGGACTCAGGAATTCTTGATCGAGCCTCTGCGAGGGAGCGGGGGTCGTTGCAAGCCCCCACACCCGCATCTCCCCGTCCCGTCCAAGTAACCCCACCCGCCGCTGCTTCCCCCGCAATGCACGTTCCTTCGCCGATCGGTTGGGAGGGGAGGCCGATGGAACTGGAAGCGCGAGTTCAGAAACTTCAGCAACTCGAGAGGCAAGTCGCAGCTTGCAAGCTTTGCGCAGATCTCGCGTGTCGTCGAACCCAGACGGTCTTCGGCACTGGGCCTGCGAACGCCAAGATCGTCATGTTTGGGGAAGCGCCGGGGGCAGACGAGGACCGGATAGGAAAGCCCTTCGTCGGGGCGGCCGGACAGTTGATGGATAAAATCTTGATCGCTTCAGGGCTCAAGCGAGAGGAGGTTTACATTATGAACTCTCTCAAATGTCGGCCTCCCGGCAATCGAACTCCTACCGATGGTGAGATCGCCAACTGCCGTCCCTTCTTCGAGGCGCAACTGGAGGCAATTCAACCCGAGTACATCGTTTGCTGGGGAGCGGTTGCGGTTCGAGCGGTACTGAAGAAAACGGATGGAATCGGACGTCTCCGCGGGAGGTTTCATCGCTACCGAGATGCAAAAGTTCTCGTGACCTACCATCCGGCTTACTTGCTGAGAACCCCGGAGGCGAAGAGGCAAACATGGGAAGATATGAAATTCCTGATGCGAGAATTGGGGATCCCGATCCCACCCCCCAGAAAACAGGCTTGAGGGGTGAGGCTTGAGACTTGAGGAAGAGGATCACAACCCGTGGCGTAAGCGAGGGATAGCGTTGCGAGTGTACGTGGCCCTTGCCGGGAGTATTTCGAGCGCCGGGTGGCACGTCCCAGAGGCACGAAGGGCGTGCTGTGAGACCTTGGATGGATGCCTGGTTGCCAGCGCTCCTGCCAGCGCTATCCCTCGCTTACGCCACGGGTTGTGATTGTCGGGCCCCCTCTGCCTCAAGCCTCAAGCCTGCTCCAGGCCGACTCGCCGGTTTGGTAGGCTTTTTCAAAGAGGAGGCCGTGGTCTACCGAGCGGAAACCCAAGCGATGCAAAAGGGAGACCGACCGTTGCTGGTCTGCGGAGACGACCGCGCGAACGAGTCGCTTTCGCTCCTGTTGAAGCTGTCGCAAAGACTCCGAGACCAGATAGACAAATTGCTCTCGTCCCTCCTCGGTCGCAAGATGATCGGTTAAGACCAGCCGAACCACGCTCGAGTCCAAGCTTGCGATTCCTGGCTCTGTCGACCAGTACATCAATTCCCCTCCAAGGCTGGGAGGCTGCTTCAACATCAAGTGAAACCTCGCTTGCTCACAATGCCCCAGCACCACGCTGGTCCACCAGTGCTGGTAGTCCTCTTCAAGGATCCGTCCGATTGTGCACGAACGCCGGACCTGGATCTGCAACCGGTCCATCGGTGGACGGAACCTAGAGAGTTCCAGCTCCCAGCACTCCGTGGGGCGAATCGGCGAGAAGCCCCCTCGGGCTAGCCATCGTTGGGATTTCGGGTCGTTGGCCAGGACACCCATCATGTTGTCCCCCTCTCCGATCCCAAGATAGAAACCACTTCGCTCGGCACCTCCGATTCCCGAACAGGATATCGCTCCTCGTTTGCGCAGCGTGATTTCGGCATACGTCAGGAGTTGCTCCGCGATCTTATCCTCGTCAGGTCCGGGCAAGACACAGAGCTGGTGGATGGCCGCGTGATCCTGGCTCAAACTTTGAAGCCCGCGATCCCCTACGAATCCGAAATGAATAAACCCAACAGGGTTCTGAAGGGAATCGACGGCGAGAGCAAGCTCATCCGCTCGAAAATAGGGCTTGGAAAGAATGCAAACGTCCCATACGGAAACGGGACAGATCGAGGGACTATCGATCGAAGCGTAATGAAGAGTCCAAAGCTTAGAAAGAGCAGGTGTATCTGTATTGAGAAACGACCTGATCGACCACACGCATCACCCCAAGACTGCCGGAACGCGGAAGCACTCATCATCGGCCGAAGGTGCGTTTTTAAGAGCTTCAGCCCGATCGAGCGAGGGTTTGACACTATCGGCCGCCAAGATGTTCGCTAGCTCGATCGCATGAACCATCGGCTCGACACCCTCGGTGTTGACCGTGCTCAACTCATCGATAAGGGTAACCACCTTGCCGAGCTGGACCGTGATCTCGGAGAGTTCTTCCTCGGTGAAATCCAGGCGGGCTAGATTGGCAACCCGCTTCACGTCTTCGATGGTTAGCATCTGGTACCTATTTTCAGACCGATGAAAAATTAGCCCGGAAGCGAAAATGGCTTGTTTCGAACCGCTTTGCGGACGCGACCACTTCGAATGCACTGCACGCAAACTCGCATCGTCCGAATTTCTCCACTAGGCAGGGACGCCTTGATGTTTTGAAGATTCGGGGTGAAACGTCGTCGCGTGATACCTGTAACCTTGGTACCAACCCCACCCAAGTACTTTGCTTTACCGCGTGTTTCGACTTGGTTTCCGACCGAAGCAGACTTTCCGCAAACTTCACAAGCCTTGGACATGATCCACCTAAACTAATGCAACGCAACTAACGAATAAAATAAACAACGTCCCCCTGAGTCGAGGGTCTAAGGAGGGAGTATATCGATGGAGGGAGGTATCGCAATGTCAAATCGAAGGGGATCAGGACCGATTGCTCAAAAAACGTGGTGAAATTACACTGGAGAACAATTGATTTGAACCTTGACCGCACCCAGACCTTGCCCCAACCGAAGCGATAGAAATCGCATGACTCTCCAGAAAATTACCCGAGAATTCGCGAGCGTCACCGAAAACGCGGGGCGTCTGGCCTGCGCCGTCAAAGCGGACGCGATTCTCTTCTTGCTCGACAACGGCGTGGACTGGGAGCGACTTCGGGAACTCGTTCCTACCGAGATCAAGCGAATTCTGGTCGCAGCGGACCGAAAAGAGGACTTGGAGCATGCGGAAAAGTATGGCCTTACCCCTCTTGTCCTCAACAAGGAAAATTCCCCCCTTTTGGAACGCCTGCAACACGCCTTGATCGAGGCGGTCGCCGATGAGTTGCTAGCGAGCCATTGCGATGTGATCGCTGTCTATTGCGGGTTTGAAGTGAACCGGATCGATTCGATTTCGATCATCCGACTCGACGAACGGATGCGACGCTTCACCAGCCGCGATCTGCAACGACTAGAGGTCTCTGTTCCCCTCAACAACCTCAAAGTGGTGATCGATCTCGCCGTCGCGATCGGTCGAGAAGGCCGAGAAGGGAAAAAAGTAGGAACGATGTTCATCGTCGGAGATACGCGGAAGGTTCTTCATCACTGCAAAGACAGCGGGTTCGATCCTCTCAAAGGATATAGCCGCAAAAGCCGACTCCTTCACGATGCTCGAGTCCGCGAGGACATCAAAGAGATCGCACAAATGGACGGCGCCTTCGTTGTCTCCCCCGATGCGGTCGTCGAACGCTCCCGCCAGATCATCGAGGTTCTCCACGAGAATCTGCAACTTTCGAAAGGTCTCGGCTCAAGGCACTGGGCTGGAGCCGCTATCTCGCAGCGGACCAAGGCGATCGCGATCGTCGTCAGTCAGTCGAGCGGCACGGTCCGCGTCTTTCAAAACGGCGCTTTGGTCCTCCGGATCGAACCGATGGATCAGGCGATGAAATGGCAAGAGTTCAACTACGAGCCCCCGACCGAGGGTGATGACTAGCCCATCCTCCCTCTCTTCCCAAGTCGTCGTCGTCACCGGTTCCTCGTCAGGAATCGGACGGGCAACGGCAATTGCCTTTGCTAAGCAAGGTGCCAACGTTCTCGTGCATGGCCGAAGCAATTTTGCGGGCGCTGAGGAGACTTGCGAAGGGGTACGGCGGCTTCAAAACGCTCGCTTCAAGCCAATCGCCCCTCCAAAGACGCTCATCCATATGTGCGACCTCTCGAATCCAGAGGAGAGCGCCACTTTGGTGGAGCAAGCGTTCGGCTGGTTTGGCCATGTCGATGCGTGGGTTCACTGCGCGGGGGCAGATGTCATTACCGAGGGGATGCGGGAGCTGAGTTTCGGAGAGAAGCTCGAGCGTCTCTGGCGGGTTGACGTGGAGGGGATGATTCGATTGAGTCGGTTGGTGGCTGCCAGAATGCTGGCCCAGCCAAAACGTCCTTATCTCCCCGGCATGATCCACATCGGATGGGATCAAGCCTCCCATGGCGTGGAGGGGGATAGCGGCGAGTACTTCTGCGCGGTGAAGGGAGCGATAGCCGCTTTTTCCAAGAGTTTTGCGAAGACTTTAGCCCCTCGGATAAGGGTCAATTGCATTGCGCCAGGCTGGACGCGGACGGAGTGGGGAGAGAAGGTGGACGAAACCTGGGCTGCTCGTGCAATCGGAGAGTCGCAATTAAATCGCTGGGGAACGCCGGAAGATATCGCCGGAGCGATCGTGGCACTCAGCTCCCCCGAATGCCAGTTCATCCACGGCCAAGTGATTCCTGTCAACGGCGGCTGGAAAAGCATGAATCTTTCCCCGAAGTGCCCGAGCAGCATCGAAATGTAGAACGGAATTCATTCCGTTAATCAACGCCACCATCCAAAGCCCTTTGTTTCCCAGAGAGCCTCTCACTGGCCTGCTGGGGCGTTGGGGGGGGGGCCTGACGCATCGGCGCGAACATGAAGTTAGGGTAGTTTGGCCGACGCGTATGCGAGGCCCGAAAATCACAACCCGTGGCGTAAG
>CAYMXM010000271.1:0-6927 GCA_964394065.1 uncultured Pirellula sp.
GGGGGCAACGACGACTTTGCAACCTGCGGTCGTAACAACTCCTATCACCGAAGATCCCGATATCGACGCAACCCTTCGCTCGATTGCTGAGTTCGATTGGGTTCTCTTCACCAGCCCGACGGGAGTCGATAGGTTTTTTCAACGCTTCGATGCACTCGGGCTTGATGCGAGGAAGTTAGGGGCGGTCAAAATTGGATCGATAGGCCAATCGACGAGCGAGGCGCTTGTTCGACATCGAATCCATCCAGACTGCACCCCAGAGTCGCCCAGTATTGAGAACTTAGTTCCCTTGCTCGCACCGGAAGCAAAAGGAAAGCGATTCCTATTCGTTCGCCCTCCTGAAGGGCGGACGATCGGGCAAGAGTTGCTAACCGAGGCGGGGGGGATCTGTCAGAATTTGGAACTGTATCGGCAACAACCGGTTTCTCGCTGGCCTGATATCGTATTGGAGAATTGCAGGAAGGGAAAATACGACGGAGTGATCGTGACCAGTTTGAACATCGCCGAGCAAGTGGTGGCTCTTATCGCTCCGAGTCATACGACGCAAACGTGGTACTCCATTTCCCCTCGCGTTTCGGCTCGGTTGCGAGAACTGGGGTGCACTCGGATTCATATGGCGGATCGATCGGATATCGATGGGGTTTTGGAATGTGTGGTAGAGGGGGGGACCACGGAAGACACGGAAAGAAGGCTTAAGACTTAAGGCTAAAGGCCTAAGGTCAGAGGAGAGGTGCTTAACGAATTGGTGTTAAGGGGGAGGGGGACTTCTACTTCTTTGCCCAGGGTGAGGTGGGGTAGAGTTTTTCTAGTTCGGCTCTGGCTTGGGTGGCTCTTAGGGGTTCGCCGGCTTTGGGCCAGAGTTGGGAAAGATGGTAGAGAGCTTCGGCGTGCGCGTCGGGTTGTGTCGAGTAGAGCTTGTCGGTTTTCAAGTAGGACAACAACGCTTCGTAGTGGTTCCCTTGCTTGGCAAAAAGAGAGCCCAAGCTGTTGTACAACTCGGCGAACAACTCGGCATCGGAAGAGTCTCCTTCATCCACCATTTTCTCCAGCGATTGAATCGCAGCTGCTGTATCTCCAGTTGCTGCGTCTGCCATGATCATCGAGACCCCGGCGAGCTTCTGCATCTTGAGGGAAGGCGCGTCCGCGACCGATGCTTGAATAACCGCAGTCAGCCGCTTTTTGGCTTCCGCCGCGTTCCCTTGGGCTAGATAGGCTTTCCCTAGCAGGAAGTTCCCTTTCAATTTGATATCTGCAAAGGGCGCTCCAGCCATCGCGCCGTAGTATCGGATCGCATCAATGAGCTCACTGCGCGCCATCGCTAGGTTTCCAAGTGTTTCACAGGCTCGATAGAAGTTGTGGGAGTTTGAATATTGCTTGACCCAGTCGAGGAGCAACTTATCCGAGCCGGCGAGATCCCCCTTTCCACGGAGCGCTTGGTTCCCTGCGATATAGGCTTTGTAAAAATAATACTCTTCTCTCATCCCATCGGTTGTGAGAGAGGACTCTGTGACCTCGTCGATCTCTTTCTTCGCTTGATCCCACTGTTGCTGGCTCGCACTGTCTTTCGAGCGGGAAAGAGGGATCGGTTCCTTGTCGAAGACGATTCGTTCGACTTCGTTCGTTGCGAAGTTGAGAGGTCCCCCTCGACTACTTTGAATGACCACGCGATCTCGGGTCCGTTCGGTGATTTTTCCCTGTGCAACGGCACCACCCTTCGTCGGGAATACCTTATCTCGGTCTTGCGCATCCGCTACCAATGCCAGACCCCACACACTCCAAAAGGTGACGGCGATCATGGCTCCGAGCCGGTGGATATTGGAAAGGTACATCGTAGGTTTGAAGTTGTTGCGTGTAGGTGGATTGAAACACAGAGGCAGAGAGAACACAGGTCAACTGAAGTAATTCTAGCAAAGATCATCGATGTTAGCGAAAGGACGCGAAGCGTCCGGTGACGATTTGTGAGGAACAACGCTGCGCTTTTAGCTATCTGCTCCCCTCGCCCCGAAGCGGGGCGAGGGGAGCAGATTCTTAATGCGCAGCGCGTGCTAGGACGCCAAAGCGGCGTCCGACGGGGACGAGCCCCGGTCGGACGAAAGAGCATCCAGAGGAATAAAAACGAACACTCGAAACCCCATGTCAACACCAACTTTTTGACAGCCCAGCGCTGTCCCTCGCTTACGCCACGGGTTGTGATTTCGAGCCTCGCTTACGCGTCGGCCCAACATCCCAAAGATCTCATGGGGTATGCTCTTCCTAAGGTCCAAAGCCCAAGGTCTAAAGTCTATTTAGGGCGAAGCCCTCTTCTTCCTCAAGTCTCAAGCCTCACTCCTCCAGCCTGCTCACGGCGTGCCGAGGTCTTTTTTTAGATCTTCATCGAGTTGTTCAAACTTCGCTTTGATTTGTGGGGACCCAAAGTTGGGGTAGACGATTCGTGTTTGTCGAACGATGCCTGCGGCTTGGGTCAGTTCACGCTTGCGCGCATCGGCGTTGGTTTGAGCCAATCCGATGAGGCGTCTGCAAAGAGCTAGGTTGTATCGTGCATCGAAATAGATCTCTCGGAAATTTTCATCGCTTACGCGACTCGCGGTTAGTTGACCGATTCGGTTCCAACCCCAGATCGAGTTAGCACCGTTCGCTCCCGGTTCCGCTCCTCCCCATGCTTTCCGCAACAGCTCGATATCTTTTCCGTCCGACCATTCTTGAAGATTCCTCGCGGCAGCGATTTGAACAGCGACATTCATCGGATTCTTCGCCAATGTTTCTGCGAAGACCTTATGCGCTGCTTCGAACTGACCTGCCCCCGCTTTGGCGATCGCGATGCGCATCTGCAGATCTTCTCGTTTTCGATTCACCTCATCCAGTTCTGCATCTGGCTTGGCGGCGATCTTGGTGTAAGCAGCATCGGCTACCTGCATGAGAGATTTGGCTTGCGCACTCAGGCCAGGAACCTTTTGAAGATTCGTTGCGAGAACGAACACCGCGTTTCCTGCCGAGTCGAGGATGCTGATGTCGGAGGTAACCTCGACGAGTTGTTGGACCAACAATCCAAGGGCTCCTCCCATCCGGGCTTGATCGGCGGGATCTTTCGATTGAGACACTTTGCTGCTGATCGAGAAGGCAAGGCTACGGAGAGCGTTCCCCAAAAGAGCGTCATCTCCCCCTGCAAGGGACTTCATCCGATTGACGAGCGTAGAAATCTCTCCTGAGTCCATGCTCTTTCCACCTGGTTGTCCCGCTTGCTGAACGAGGGCTTGCAGGAGGACGCGGTAGGCTTCGAGTTTTTCTTTGCTCTCGAACTGGGGACTCTTTTCAACGATCGCGATCGATCCTTTGCTCGGTTCGCGGATGAGGGCCAATGCTTCGTCGACTCGATCCTTGGATAGATAGATCGATGCGAGCGTGTTGATTCCGTGGTACGCGACGAGATCGACTCGATCGGGATTGAGATTGTCCCATGACGATTTAAGGAGCGACTCTGCTTTGTTGAGAACTTGTCGGTCCTCCTCGGTCTCTTCACCGTTATGAGATCGATGCTCGGCCATGCGAGTTTGGTAGTCTTGCCATAGCATTTGCCCGACCAAGCTTGCGCTGCCGCTCGAGTTTTCGCCAGCGAGTTCTACATAGCGTTCCGCATCGGCATATCTCTTTTCTCGAACGGATAGCCTTACGAGAACATCTACGGCAGCTCGACTTTCGGAAGTTCCAGGTGCGATCTCCAATAGAAGCTTCGCGAGCTTTTCGAGCGTCGGAACCAACTGAGACTGTTCTGCTTGCGGGGCGGCATCGAGGAGCCTCGACAGAGCGATGAGTGCAAACTCGCCACACTTGGGTGCGTTGGTGGTGTTCTTATCCGATTCGACGACCGAGGAGGCGACTGCGTAAGACTCCCAGTACTTCTCGGTCTTCAAGTAGAGATAGGAGAGATAGTACTTCGCCTCTAGCAACGCTTCACGTCCATCTGCTTCCTTGTACATCCGAATCGCGAGAAGATATCGTTCGATCGCTTGATCGCGATCGTTTTGAATATCCAATTTCACCTTGTCGATGTCCTCTTGCACGACGTTCTGTTGCTGCAAGAGGGGGATGGTTTGTTCCGCGTTTTCGGCGCGTTCCAAGCGCATGCGTGCTTGCTGAGTAGCTTCTTCAAAGTTCTTCGCTTCTGGCAACGTCGCATCGCTATCGGGTTTTGCTTCCACCCCGAGTTCGGCAAGACTCTTGGTCGCGGCATCCTTGTGAGGCCCGTTTATTTTGAGGATATCGAGCAGGATCGAACGAGCCTCTCTCTGCGAGTTCCGAACGACAGCGCCATTCTTGGAAGGGTCGAGCGACTTGCTGAATGCGATACGGGCATCGGCGATAGCGAGTTGGAGATCGATTCCGGTGGGATCGACTCGTTCCTGATTGGTTAGGGCCTTGAGCCATTCATCGCCACGCTGGATTGCGGCTTCATATTTGGGGGGCGTTTCCGCTAGATCGATCCGAATGAGACCTGCGGTCGCTTCGGAGCACCAAAGCCGAAACACGCCCGCTTCTTTGATGCTCTCCACGCGCGTGAAGCTCTCCCGAGCATCCTTGAGTTTCTTGAGTCGAACTTGGATGTGCGCGAGGTAGAGCTGGCAGAGAGTTCGACGCCCAGCTTCTTGCCTGGAGGTGCTCATCTGATCGATGATCTTCTTCAAACTCGCCTCGGCCGATTCAAGGGAGGTTCTCCATTCGGGAGCATTCTCGTCGTACGTATCGGCGGTAAGTTCGATCGACTTTGCCCTCAAGATCTCCGCTTGTCGATAGTCGTTCTGAAGTCGAGCGCGTCGTTCCACCTCGGCGGGTGTTTGCGCACGGTTTCCGGCCAAGTTTTGGAGAATGGGAGTGAGTTCCTCGATGATCTCCGTGTAGAGTTTACCTGCTTCGTCGAGCCGTTTGCGAGCTTCGGTTCGATGTTGACTCGCTTGCTCTGCGTTGTCGGTTTTTTTGCTCTGGCCGATTGCCAACATGGCTCGATCGCGAAGAAGATCTCCGAATCGCGTTTGGGCCTCGCTTCGTCTCGGGTGGGAAGGAGCAGATTTCAGGAAGGCCTGAAGCTCTTGTTCGACCTGTCCGATCCGTTCTTCTCTTGCGCTGGTGGTGGGGAGCATGGAGATGGATTGTTGGAGGAGGATGACCTTCTCCAATTGCAGGTCTTCTTGCAGCGACGCGGGGAGTCGATTTCGCTTCTCCGAAATCTCCAGATACTTGAGGGCGACATCGTACAGGCGATCGTCCCGGAGTCGTTCTAGAAAGAGCTTGGTCGGTTCCTCGGCGATTCCGAGTCCCGCGATTCCCGGGGTGAGGAGAATCGAGACGCAGATGGCATTGCGCAATCGTAGGAGCCAAGTGGACATTTGAAAATTCGCGACGAAAGCCGAAGGGGATCGAAATCGGAGGAAAAGAACGATGCGGGGCAAGTCGCACGCAACGCTCGAGCCGTTTTTCTATTGTAACGGAGAGAACTGATCTGGGTTAAGGGTGGAGGGAACCACGGAATACACGGAATACACGGAACACACGGAACACACGGAAGAAGAGTTTGTTTGAGATTGCCTTCACCTAGCGTATCATGGAGGGAATCTCCCTCCGAATAGTCACCTACTCTACGTACCTACCTTGAGGATCTAAGTTCTATGAAGTGCTGTTGTTCCATGGCCAAGCCAACCCGATTTTTCCTCCAGATTACGGGCATCCTATTTTCGTCCGCTTTTGTCGCTCTCTTTGCGGCCTCGACCGCATGGGCTCAATCTGCGAACCCAACTCTAGGTTTTCAAAAGAGACACGGGGATGAAATTGTCGTTTGCGGGCAGCTTTACCGGATCGGGACACCTGTGAAATTGTGGACCGATCAAGGAGGTTACGATGCCTACCGGACCGAACGCCGCTTCTCTTCGCTCGAAACGCGTTCCTGGAGCAAAACGGTTGAGGCGATGAAGGATGGGAAGATCAACTTTGTCACGAGCCCCCAAGAGGTCCATCCCGATCGATACAGTTTGCGCTATGAGCGCAATGCGGAGACCGAGTTCACGCCGGAGCAACTCGAACAAATTCGAGGTGGTGGCTGGGACCTTCCGCTCCTTCAAGACAAAGTAGATCAGTTCGTTCTTCACTACGATGTTTGTGGAACCGCAGCGCAGTGTTTCTATGTACTGCATGACATGCGAGGGCTGAGCGTCCATTTCATGCTTGATGCGGATGGAACGATCTATCAAACCCTCGACTTGAAGGAACGGGCTTGGCACGCGACGAAATCCAACGACAGAAGCATCGGAATCGAGATCGCCAACATCGGTGCTTATCGAGTCGGTGCGCGTGAGAACACCCTTACCAATTGGTATCGCAAGGACGATAGAGGAAACGTCGAGCTTATCTTTCCAGCCAATGTTCGCGGGCAAGCTGCATTCGCGGGAAAGACCCTTCGACCTCGAAAGCCGGAACCCGTTCGTGGATTCCTGCATGGGAGCGAGTACGAGCAATACGACTTCACTCCAGAACAGTACGATGCTCTGATCAAACTCACCGCAGCCCTTACCGATATCTTCCCCAAGATGAATGCGGATGCACCACGCACTCCGGAAGGGAAGGTCTTTGATACGACCTTGAGTGATGAACAATGGGCATCCTTCTCGGGAGTCCTCGGACACTATCACGTCCAACGAAACAAAACCGATCCTGGGACCGCTTTCGATTGGGAGTATTTTTTAGGCGAAGTTAAGAAACAAAAAGCAAAGATCGAAGCAGCCCGGTAGAACGGAATTCATTCCGTTAAACGACGCTTCCATCTAAAGCCTCTTACCCCTGCCTTGGCCTGACGCATCGGTGTGATGGGGGTTGGACGCGAAGCGTCCCCCCCATCACAACCCGTGGCGTAAGCGAGGGACAGCGTCGCGAGTGCACGTAGCC
>CAYMXM010000272.1:0-6865 GCA_964394065.1 uncultured Pirellula sp.
CGGGTTGTGATTTTCGGGCCTCGCTTACGCGGCGGCCAAACTACCCAAACACTTTGTATTCGCGCCGATGCGTCAGGCCCCCCAAAGTGCCTTCCCACTCCCTCTTTCTCTCACTACCTGAAAGAAAAATTTCGATATTCGACAGAATTCATTCAATCTTCCTCTTGGAGTCGTTGCAGTTTGGGCAATTTGGGGGCATATTAGAGGAGTTGGTTCCGTGAGTTTCACCTAAAAGCAAGAAAACATTCATCGGGATGAACGTTTCCTCTCAAGTCACTCCTACTCTCAATCGCCGGGAAAAGATCCTGGAATTGGTTCGATTGCACGGCTTTGTGTCGATTCCGGACCTGCGAGATGCGTTGGAGGTGAGCGAATCGACCATCCGCCGCGATTTGGAGTTTTTGGAGGAAAGCGGGGAGGCGAAGCGAACCCACGGCGGTGCCTTTTCGACGGGAGCGAGTCCGAGTGTTCGGCAGTTCGGCTCGAAATCGGGGACTTGGGAGAAGAAACGGGCGATTGCGATCGCTGCGGCCGGAACGATCGAGGACCATGAAACGGTCCTTCTCGACGGTGGGAGCACGACCTACGAGCTCGCTCGGCAATTGGTCGGACGCCCCCTGCAAATCGTGACGAACTCCCTCCCGGTGGCGAATCTGTTCTCGTCGAGTGGCTCGGTCGACCTGGTCTTCCTCGGAGGAGCGGTGCATCACAAAACGGGGGTAACTCTCGGAAGTTATGCCAACGAGATGCTCCGGTCGCTCAACGTGCAGAAAGCATTTTTGAGCGTGGCAGGAATCAACGCGAAGGGGTTTTACAACAGCAATATGCTCTTGGTGGAAACGGAACGGACCATGATGGAGTCGGCCGACCACACGATCATCGTTGCCGACAGCACCAAGTTTGGGCGATCGAGCTTGGCGCGTGTCTGTGACTGGTCCCAAGTCCATATGCTGATTTCCGACGACGGTCTCTCTGCGGATTGGAGAACGCAAACCGAACAATCGTCGGTTGAACTCCTGCTAGCAACTCCAATACCTTTGGAGGGTATCTTCAACGAAGAACTCTCCTCCACCGAATCGACTTCGGTGGGCGGATAGAACCAATCCTCGAAATTTTCGTGGCGAACTATGCCTAGTACACTCAACATCAACCCGGCCCAAATTGAATCCCTCGTCCGTTCGGCTATCGCCGGCGCTCTAGGTCAAACCTCCCTCTCGAACAACAAGCCAAACCTCGTGGTCAGCATCTCCGCACGCCACGTACACCTCACCGATGAGCATGTAGAGAAACTTTTCGGAAAAGGGAAAAAACTGACGCCGGATAAAGACCTTTACCAAGACGGTTTCTACGCCGCAGCGGAGCAAGTCATGATCGTCGGCCCTCGCCGTCGCATGCTTCCCAATGTCCGGGTCCTTGGCCCAACTCGGAAAGCGAGCCAAGTCGAACTGGCTTATACCGATGCGATCTCGCTCGGGATCGATGCCCCGGTCCGTCACAGCGGTGACATCGCGGGAACTCCGGGATGCGTCCTCGTCGGCCCTGCTGGTGCAGTCGAGTTGACCGAAGGGGTTATCCGGGCTGCCCGGCACGTCCACATGGGCCCCGCAGACTGCGCTCACTACGGCGTCAAGAACGGGGATTTTATGTCCCTCGTCGTCAAATCCCCCCAATGCTCGGTCGTCTTCGAAGACCTCCTCGTCCGCGAGGACAAGGCCGCGAAGCTCGAAGTCCACATCGATACCGACGAAGGAAATGCGTGCGATCTCGACCACGCAACCCTCGTCGAACTTCGTCAACAAGGTCCTTGCAAGTGCAAGGGACACTAACAAAACACGTTTCACTCACTCTCGTTTCCTCATTTCCTTTTTTGGAGAATTCGAATGGCAAAAGTCAACGAAGCGCTCGGCATGATCGAGACCAAAGGTTTCATTTCCTTGGTCGAAGCAACCGACGCCATGATGAAAGCCGCTAACGTCAAGTTCCTTGGTTGGGACAAAGTCGGTAGCGGATTGGTTTCCGCGTTCGTAAGTGGCGATGTCGCCGCTGTCAAAGCTGCAACCGACGCCGGAGCAGCTGCTGCGAGCCGCGTCGGACAAGTCCTGAGCGTTCAAGTCATCGCTCGCCCACACGACGACATCACCAAAGTCTTGAAGGTCAAAGCACCTTCGTCGGCTGAGTAATGTCTCCTAAGAAATTGCAAGGGCAGACGAACCCTTCGAAAGAGAAGAAGCCTGCCAAACCCAAAGTGAGCTCTAAGAATCTCACGACTTCCATTCCTAAAACAGAATCTCCAAGTTCGAGTAGTAGCAACATGCAAAACGCAATCGGATTGATTGAAACCAAAGGCTTGCTGGCTTTGATCGAAGCCACCGACGCAATGGCGAAGGCCGCCAGCGTCGACATCGTGAAGCGCGTCGATATCGGCGGCGCTTACGTCACCACCATCGTTAGCGGAGACGTCGGCAGCGTTCGCGCAGCGGTCGAAGCAGGTGCAGCGGCAGCGGCTCAAGTGGGTGAATTGGTGAGCAGCCACATCATCCCTCGCCCCGCCGAAGGCCTCACCTCTGCCTTCTTTAGCTAAGCCATCTAAACGGAGTGTCAAAATAGCCATGAAGGTTCTCGTATCCAATTTGGGCTCGACCAGCTTTAAATACCGACTCTACGACATGACAACCGAGGAGCAGTTAGCTCGAGGGGGTGTTGAACGAATCGGTGCACCGGAGAGTCGCTGCTTTGTGGAGATCGGTTCTCATCGAGCCGAGATGACCCAAAGCGTGCCGAACCACGGTGTCGCGGTCGACACATGCATTGCACAACTCACCGACCCGCAAAACGGATGCATCGAAGATGCTTCGGAGATCAGCGCGATCGGGTTCAAAGCGGTGCACGCAGGACGGCTTTCGGGGGTGTTTCGCATCACCGATGAAGTCCTCGCGGCGATGGACGAGATGAACTCAGTGGCTCCTGCACACAACCCGCCCTACATGGCGGCGATGAAGCAGTTGGCTTCGATGTCGAAGATCCCTTTGGTCGCGGCGTTCGAAACTGACTTTCACCAAACGATTCCCGAAGCTTGGAAACGGTACGCAATCCCTGCCGATTTGGCGGCTGCGTTGCCGATTCGCAAGTGGGGATTCCACGGGGCTTCCCATCGCTACATCGGGGGACGTATGACGCAATTGTTGGGACGCGACGATGCACGGGTCGTCTCATGCCATCTCGGAGGCAGCTCTTCTCTCTGCGCAATCCGCGGCGGAAAAAGCATGGCCACGACGATGGGGATGAGTCCGCAGTCGGGGCTCCCGCAAAACAATCGGGTCGGAGATCTCGATCCCTTTGCCTTACCCTTGATGATGCAGCACGCTGGCCTATCGCTGGAGGAGTTGCTTCACAAGCTGTCGACAGAAGCTGGATTGCTTGGACTCTCCAACGGACTTTCCTCCGATATTCGGGATATCGAACAGGCGGCCCAAGCTGGCAATCAAGACGCCCAGCTCGCACTCGATGTTTACGTTGCAGAGATTCGTCGCCAACTCGGTGGAATGCTCATCGCTCTAGGAGGAGCGGAGGCCATCGTCTTCACCGGAGGAATCGGTGAGAACGGCAAAGAGATTCGAGCAAGCGTCTGCGAAGGGCTTGAAGAGTTCGGTATCGAACTTTGCCCTGAGAAGAACCAAGCACGCGGTACGGAGGGGCGGATCGATAACGGCAAGGGAAGAATTCAGCTTTGGATCGTTCCTACCAACGAAGAAATCGTGGTCGCTCGCCAAACCGTGGCTGCGATCCAAAATAACTAAACCAGCACAAGCTGAGAACGCAAGCATGTTCGTGGCAAAAGTAACAGGGGCTGTCGTCTCCACTCAAAAAGTGGAAACGATGGTCGGCCAAAAACTACTCGTCGTGGAACCCTACCGACTGGAACCCAAGAGCCGGTCTGAATTGGAAACGACGGGACGTACCTTTATCGCCGTCGACACGCTCGGAGCTGGTGTCGGCGACATGGTTTTGATCACGCAAGGAAGCAGTGCTCGCTTTACCCCCGAGACCAATAAACTCCCTGTCGATTGCGTGATTATCGGAATCGTCGATACCGTTCACATCGAAAAAAACAACGTTTACAAACGTCAATAACCTATGCAAGTTTCAGAGTCCCTCATTCGTTCCGTGGTCGAACAGGTCGTTAGCCAAGTTCGACAAGCGTCTGCAAACTCCAACGCAGGCAGCTCCTCAACCCTTTCGGCTTCCGGTTCTACTCAGTACGGTCGCTACGGTCTGTTCAACAACGTCGACGATGCAGTTCGCGCCGCCCATGCGGCGTTCGAAGAGCTGCGCAACCGGCCGATCGAACATCGGAAGCGAATCATCGATCACATCCGCCGCATCTCGATCGACAACGCTGTCGAACTCGGGACGATGGAGATGAACGAAACCAAGATCGGACGCCTCGAACATAAGATTGCAAAACTCAAAACCTTGGGTGAGCGAGTTCCTGGTGTCGAGTTCCTCAAAACCGAATGCTACAGCGGCGATCGTGGACTCGCGGTCATCGAACATGCTCCCTTCGGAGTCATCGGCGCTATCACCCCCGTAACCCACTCCCTCCCCACGATCACCGGGAACGCGGTCAGCATGATCGCGGCAGGGAATGCGATCGTCGTCAATCCGCACCCGAGCGGAAAGAAGGTAGCTGCCGAAGGCGTTCGCAGGTTCAATCAAGCGATCCATGCTGACCTGGGAATCGATAACCTGATCTCCTTGATCTGCGAACCAACCCTGGAATCAGCGCAGCAGCTCTTCAAGCACCGCTCGGTCTCCTTGATCTGCGTAACGGGTGGACCTGCGGTCGCGCGAGCAGCATTGAACAGCGGAAAGCGAGCCGTCGTCGCAGGGCCGGGGAATCCACCTGTTGTCGTCGACGAAACGGCAGATCTCGACAACGCAGCTCGCTGCATCATCGAAGGTGCCTCGTTCGATAACAACCTTCTCTGCATCGCGGAAAAGCAAGTCTTCGTCGTAAACTCGGTTTTCGATGCGATGATGGATGCGATGGAACGAGCCGGAGCCGTCCGACTCAACGCTCCTGAAGTGGAGCGATTGACTCATGCCGCTTTGCAGATCGTCGGTGAAGGGGCCGATGCCCACTATGCACCGAAGAAGGAGCTCTTAGGACAAGATGCCGTCAAGCTCGCAGCTGCTGCAGGACGAAACGTCGATCCGAAAGTTCTCGTCGTCTTCGGCGAAACAACCAAGGATCATCCCTTTGTTCAAACCGAACAAATGATGCCGTTCCTCCCGTTTGTTCGGTGCCGCAACTTCGAAGAAGCGGTGGAACTCGCGCAAGAATCGGAGCATGGTTATCGACACACGAGCATTATCCACTCACGAAATGTTCGCAACATGACCAAGATGGCACGAGCCATGGATACGACCTTGTTCGTCAAGAATGGGCCGTGCATGGCATCCCTCGGACTCGGTGGAGAAGGGTATCCCTCCTTTTCCATCGCGGGACCGACCGGGGAAGGGGTCACCACTCCCCTGACCTTCACCCGCGAGCGAAGGTGCTCGTTGGTGGATGACCTGTTCATCCTCGGCAACCCAAGCTAGGACTTCGTATCGATGCAAGCGGCACGGGTTCTCGGGAACGCGACTTCGACGGTCAAGCACCGGACGTTGGACAACCTCAAATTGTTGGTTTGCCAGCCTCTCTTAGCGGATGGCAAATCGGCTGATGGTGTTCCACTCCTGGTCGTAGATAGGTTCGGAGCGGGGGCTGGAGAACTCGTGATGCTGACCAGCGATGGGAGTGCGATCCGCGAAATGTTCGGCGTAGAAAACAGCCCCATCCGCTGGGCGGTATTAGGAATACTCGACGAATAGCAACCTTTCCAACCTAACTCCGAGCCATACCTTTGAACCTGTCCCCAACCGAGATTGAAAGCATCGTTCGCCAAGTGGTTACCACTTACTTGGCCGGTGGTGCTATTACCTCCGGTGCATCGGGGCGTTCGAACTCTGCGAGTGACGATGGGGTGTTAATACTCGCCGATCGTGTGATCAGCACGAACTCCCTTCAAGGAGCCTTGGCAGGAAAAAAGACTTTGCGAGTTTCCGAGCAAGCGATCGTGACCCCAGCGGTGAAGGATCTTTGCCGGGAGAAAGGGATTGCGATCGTGCGAGGGGGGCTCCAAGCGGCGAGTCCCACCGTATCGAATCAAGAAAAATCAGTCCCCAGTGACACAATTTCTGTTAGCCCCGTTGAAAAGACTTCATCGCGACCACAACGATTGATCGTCGCGGGGACTTCAGAGCATATGGATGCGATTGCGAAGCAGCTTTGCCCCAAGCAGGCCAAAGTGCTAAGCGTGCAAGGAGATGACAGCAGCGCTATTCGATCGATCACCGATGGAATCATCGCTGGTCATCAAGCGGCAATCCTTTGGGTCGACTCTCCGTATGCAACCTGTTGGCAGGCGGCTCGCAACGATCGGCTCCGCCCGGTGGTCGTTTCGCAGTGGAGCGACCTTAGCAACGCTATGCGTGAAGTCCCGTTGAATGTTTTGATCCTGTCGCGGCATCAGTGGAACATTCCATCGGTATGCAACGCATCCCGAATGCTCTTCGAACATCTCAAGAAATCGAGTTAATCAGGAATCGATCCCATGCAACTTTATCAAGTCCAAGGGACGGTCACCCTGAGCCGATCCCATCCTACATTTGTGGGAGCGTCCCTCAAAGCGACGGTCCCCTACGGAGAATCCCTCGTCGGACGTTCCAGCAAAGAGCCTGATCTCGTAATCGTCTGGGATGATCTCGGAGCGAGCGAAGGTTCGATCATCGCGGTCAGCGATGGAGCCGAAGCCGCACA
>CAYMXM010000273.1:0-6848 GCA_964394065.1 uncultured Pirellula sp.
ATGGATGCGTGGTTGCCAGCGCTGTCCCTCGCTTACGCCACGGGTTGTGATTTTCGGACCTCGCTTACGCGTCGGCTAAACTACCCAAACACTTTATATTCACGCCGATGCGTCAGGCCCCGGCCCCTCTCCCCGAAGAGGGGCGAGGGGAGCGGAAGTAGAAACAGCTTGATTTCCTTCGCTTGATTTCCCTGCATCCACGGTAGAATAGAAATGAAGCGTCCCTAAGCTCCCCGCCCTCCCTTTCCCTCCCCCACCCTACCGCTATATGCGTCAGCTTCTATCTCTGCCGATATCCCTTTTTTTGCTAGGGCTAGCACTTGCCTGGACAGGGAGGGCTCCCGCCGTCCACGGAGAAGGGAATGTTCAGTTCAATCGAGACATTCGCCCGATCCTCACCGAGAACTGCTTCGCCTGCCATGGCCCCGATGCTACCGCTAGGGCTGCAGACCTGCGATTGGATATTCGAGAGGAAGCCATCGACGGGGGAGCGATTGATCCTGGAGCGTTTGAAACGAGTCCCTTCTGGGAACGTATCACCTCCACCGATCCAGATTCGGTGATGCCTCCCCCTCACAGCCACAAATCCCTTACGGACGAGCAAAAACTTCTTTTGCGCCAGTGGCTTTCCGAAGGGGCCCCTTACGAAGGGCACTGGGCTTTTATTCCCCCTAAGAAACCGGAACTTCCTCAAGTCCGCAACAGTGGCTGGGTGCGGAACCCGATCGACCGGTTTGTACTTGCCGAACTGGAACGGCGAGGAATCGAACCATCACCGGAAGCCGACCTCCGGTCTCTCATCCGACGCGTTCGTTTCGACCTCACAGGACTTCCACCTTCTCCGGAAGAGATCAAACGAGTTTTGGACAATCCGAGCCCGAACCGATACGAAGAATACGTCAGTGAACTGCTCGACCGGAGCGAATGGGGAGAGCATCGAGGACGTCACTGGTTGGACTACGCGCGCTATGCGGATACGCACGGCATCCACTTCGACAACTTTCGGGAAATGTGGGCCTATCGAGATTGGGTCATCAACGCCTTCAACCGAAACCTCCCATTCGACCAATTCACCATCGAACAACTCGCCGGAGATCTCCTCCCCAACGCCGATTTAGATCAGAAGATTGCGTCCGGTTTCAATCGATGCAACATCACCACCAACGAGGGGGGAATCATTGATGAGGAGTACCGCGTTCTCTACACCCGCGATCGAGTCGAAACCACCGGGTTGGTCTGGTTAGGGCTCACAGTCGGATGCGCGGTATGTCACGATCACAAGTACGATCCCGTCACCCAAGCGGAGTTCTACCAACTGGCTGCCTTCTTCAACAACACAACCCAACCCGTCAAGGACGGGAATATCAAAAACACCCCGCCAATCATCCAAGTCCCTCCGGTTGCAGACCGAGCAAGAGTAGAGGAACTCGCAAAACTTGTTTCCGAGACGACTGCGGCTCTTGCAGCCCGTCGGGAGTCGGCCCACGAGTCCTTCTACAAACACCTCGAAGCGGAAACAGCAAAACGGCAAACGGAATGGACTGCCCCTGAAACAAAGACCGCACCCATCACCCATCTACCACTCAACCAAGTGGACTCGAAATGGCTCGATGTGCTTCATGATGGTCAGCTTCGACGGGTCCTCCTGGCCAAAGAAGGAACGTTTGTCGATGGACACGTCGGGGGGAAGGCTTGGAAAATCGAAAACGCATTTCCCTCTCTTGCTGCTGGTGACTTCGAGAGGGACCAAGCTTATTCGGTCGCCCTTTGGGTAAAGCCAAACGCGGGCAATCAAGGTGGAGCACTGATCGCACGGATGGACGAGGGGAAAGAGCATCGCGGTTGGGATGTTTGGATGGAAAACGGATCCGTCGGGAGTCACATCATTAGCAACTGGCCCGACGATTCCCTCAAGGTCGTCTCCCGCGAAAGGCTAACTCCGAAGCAATGGAGCCACGTGGCGATTACGTATGACGGTTCCTCGAAAGCCGATGGGCTTCGGATCTTTATCAATGGTAAAGAAGCGACGCGAAACGTCTCGCGGGATCAATTGAAAAACTCGATTCGAACCGAAGTGCCATTGACCCTTGGGCGTCGCAGCCAAGGAGCTCCAGCCGCCGGTGCTGCATTGCAAGATGTTCGGATCTACAACGGGAAACTTGAACCGAACGAGATCGATCAGATTCGTTCCGTTCCTAGAAAGGCTTACCTACAAGGGAAAACGGAGAGAACACCAGAGGAGCTCGAAGAGCTCTTCAGCGGGTTCCTTCGGGAGGTGGACCCCGTTTCGAAGGATTTGAATCAACAGCTCGCCAATCTACAGCGAGAGGAAGAGGAGATCCGAGGTCGAAGCACCTTCGCTCACATCATGAACGAAGCGACTTCGGAGCCGATGGCTTACATATTGCTACGAGGGGATTACGACAAACGAAGTGATGAAGTCAAGCCGGCAGTTCCTGCCGTTCTTCCGCAGATGCCAGAGGATCTTCCCAAGGATCGACTCGGGTTCGCGAAATGGTTGATGCTCCCAGACCATCCGTTGACATCACGAGTCACCGTCAATCGATTCTGGCAAGAGATCTTCGGGCGAGGGATCGTTCCTTCTGCGGGGGACTTTGGAGTCACCGGACAGATGCCGACCCATCCCGAGTTGCTCGACTATCTTGCGGTGCAGTTCCAAGAAGATGACTGGAACGTGAAAGAGTATTTCCGGCAGATCGTAACGAGTGCCACGTATCGTCAAAGTGCAAACGTAACGGCGGAGCGTTACGGGATGGACCCCGACAATAAGCTTCTAGCGCGGGGCCCTCGATTCCGCATGGATGCAGAGATGATCCGGGATAGCGCTTTGGCGGTCAGTGGGCTTCTCGTCCCCAAGATCGGTGGACCGAGCGTCTACCCCTATCAACCACCTGGAGTATGGGAAGCGGTTGCCATGCCCGAGAGCAACACCAAACGCTACCCTCAAGGAACGGGAGAAGAACTGTATCGACGAAGCATGTACACCTTCTTGAAGCGATCCGCTCCCCCGCCCAACATGGAGGTCTTCAACGCGACCGCTCGGGAAGTTTGTACGATTCGACGAGAACGAACGAATACACCTTTACAAGCTCTCGTAACCCTTAACGACCCGCAATTTGTCGAAGCGGCAAGGATACTAGCGACCAAGATGTTGAGCGAACCAAACCTTGAGAAGGAGTTTGCGATACGAGCTCAGTGGATCGCAGAGAAGCTGATCGGCCGACCGTTCCGAGCAGAGGAGATTCAAGTTGTCCAGCAGAACTTTGACGATCTGTCGGCGCACTACACTAGCCATGCAGATGATGCAGCATTGCTTCTTGGCATTGGAGAGACCAAGTCCGATCCGAATCTCCCGGCAACCGATTTGGCTGCCTGGACGATGTTGTGCAATCAGTTAATGAACTTAGACGAAGTAATAACGAAGTAAGGGGGCAGACGCGAAGCGTCCCCCCCATCACAACCCGACGCGTTGGCGAGGGATAGCCGGGCGAGGGAAAATGGACGCACTCCTCTTGGTCGACGGGAGGGATCATGCGAGGAGAGGTAGCGGATGCTTCTTCGGAGACCTCCCTTGGGATGCGTGGCGGGGGAGGGGGGGGGACGTGATTGCCAGCGCTATCCCTCGCTTACGCCGCGGGTTGTGATTTTCAAGCCTCCTCAAAGGGGAGGGTTAAGCTGTTACATTTCCATCCATCGTTCGCCTAACAGAATTCCGAGAGTTAAACCATGATTCATCCTTTATTTGAAGAATACGTTCGGAGCGAAACCCGTCGGCAGTTTTTCCGACGAGGAGGAAACGCGCTCGGATTGGCCGCTTTAGCATCCTTGGGAATGCCTCTTGCGCACGGTGATGAGTCTCCTGCGGTGACAGGTGGACTCGGAACCCTTCCACACTTCGCCCCCAAAGCGAAGCGAGTCATCTATTTGCACATGGTCGGTGGACCTTCGCAAATGGACATGTACGACCCCAAGCCGGTGATGGACGATTGGTATGACAAGGACTTGCCCGATTCGATTCGGCAGGGGCAGCGTCTCACCACGATGACGAGTGGTCAAGCACGGTTCCCGATCGCCCCTTCGATCTACAAGTTTGCCCAACATGGGGAATGCGGGATGTGGGTTTCGGAGTTGCTTCCCGAGACCGCCAAGGTAGTCGATGACATGTGCTTTATTCGATCGATGCACACCGAGGCGATCAACCACGAGCCTGCGATCACCTACATGCAAACCGGGAACATGGTCACGGGGCGTCCCTGCATGGGTTCGTGGCTCTCCTATGGGTTGGGTTCGATGAACAGCAATCTCCCGACGTTTGTGGTGCTCGTCGCACAGCCGACCAATACCGAGCAGATCCAAGCGATCTCGGCCCGACTTTGGTCTTCGGGGTGTCTCCCTGGGGAACATGCAGGAGTTTCGTTCCGCACGTCGGGAGATCCGATCATGTACATCAACAACCCTAGTGGTGTCTCTACCGATGTGCGACGGAAGACGCTCGATGGGCTGAAGCAGCTGAACGAAATGAACTTCCACGCGGTCGGGGATCCGGAGATTCACACCCGCATTCAACAGTACGAACTCGCGTTTCGAATGCAGGCCAACGTTCCCGAGATGACCGATCTCGCGAGCGAACCGGAAAGTACCTTTGAGCTCTACGGAAGTGAAGCGAAGAAGCCTGGGACCTTTGCGAACACGGTTCTGTTAGCGCGGCGCATGGTGGAACGCGATGTTCGCTTTGTGCAGATCTACTTGAACAACTGGGATCACCATGGCAACGTAGCGGGTCGTCTGCCGATGCAATGCAAAGATATCGATCGGGCTACTTACGGATTGATCACCGATTTGAAAGCGAGAGGGCTTCTCGATTCGACGTTGATCATCTGGGGTGGGGAATTCGGTAGAACGATTTACTCCCAAGGTGGCTTAAGTAAGACCAACTATGGCCGGGACCATCACCCACGTTGTTTCACCATGTGGATGGCAGGAGGAGGAGTGAAGCCGGGGATGATTTACGGGGAGACCGACGATTTTTCGTACAATATCGTCAAAGACCCAGTTCATATCCGAGACTTCCACGCCACCGTCTTGCACCTGCTTGGGATCGACCACGAACGCTTCACTTTCAAAGATCAAGGTCTCGATCTAAAGCTCACCGGTGTTGAACAAGCGAAAGTGATCAAAGAGTTGTTGGCGTAGAGGCTTGAGGGGGAGAAGTGTAAGAAGCATGACGAAGCGTGGGGATAACCACGGATTACACGGAAAAACAGGATAAAGGCTTAAGACTAAAGGCTTAAGTAAGGAAGAATAGAAGAGAGCAAGGGTGGCACGCCCATCGCTTCGCTCTGAGCGTGCCACCCGGCGCTTGAGATATTCCCACAAGGGCCACGTTCACTCGCAACGCTATCCCTCGCTAACGCCACGGGTTGTGATGGAAGGCCGGACATCTAACTGTTTCGGTTTTAACTCTGCGCCCCTCCGCGCTCTCTGCGGTTAAGTAGAGTCCTCTGCGGTTAAACGAAAGCCCCCCTCTTCCTCAAGTCTCAAGCCTCACCCCTCAAGCCTGCTACGACAGCGTAAACGCTGGGAGCTTGACGATTTCGCCACCTTTCATCGCACTCTCATGCGCGCAGAGTCCAACGCAGGTCCAGTTCGCACTCGTAACAGCATTGGGCCATGGATCGCGGTCTTCGATCAAGGCGCTTAAAAATTCATGGACAAGGTGTGGGTGGGATCCGCCGTGTCCACCACCTTGGATGAACGACAGGTGATCTTCGTCCTGGATCGACTGGGTAAAGGGGCGGATTGGTTCAGGGAGCAAATGAGCATAGTCAGGGACCTCGACTTCACTCGCAATCTCATGCTCAGGGAGTTTGGCGGTATGCAGGATGTGTTTCTTTCCCTCGACGAGAGACCATTCAAAGCTCTTCTTGGTCCCGTAGACATCGAAGCTCTCTCGATACTGTCGCGCCGTGTCGTAGAGGAATCGCCAGATGTGCGCCGAGATATCGCTATCTTGGATTTTGATGTGACACGTTTCGACCGAGAACTTGCTCCCCGATTTTTGCGCGATGTCGTCCCGAACGGTTCCGGAACCGAAGCAGGAAACATACTCCGCGCGACCGTTGACGAGTCCCAGGACGGGAGAGACGACGTGGGTTGCGTAGTGCATCGGGATCATTCGTTCCCAGTAGTCAGGCCAACCGTCCATGTCTTGCGGATGGCTAGCGGCCATGTACTGGATCTTACCGAGGTCGCCTCGTTCGTAGAGTTCTTTCAGGAACAGAAACTCCCGGCTGTAGACAACCGTCTCCGCCATCATGTATTTCTTACCGGTATCGGCAACGGTCTGGCACAGCTTGTCGCATTCCTCGATCGTGGTTGCCATCGGGACGGTACACATAACATGCTTGCCGGCCTCTAAAGCGCGCATGCTCATCCAAGCGTGGTCAGTGATGGGAGAGTTGATATGGACGAAATCGATTTCGGGATCTTCGAGAACCTTTTCGAACTCGGTAAACCGTTTTGCGACTCCAAACTTGTCACCAACAGAATGGAGTTCTTTCTCATTGCGGCGGCAAATTGCGGCGACATTCCCGTTGGGATGTCGCTGGTAGATAGGAATAAACTCGGCACCGAAACCGAGTCCGACCATGGCTACATTCACTTGCTTCGACACAGCAGGATCTTTCTGAAAGGGAGGATAACAGGAACCGAATAGGGGGAGACGTTCTCTCTCGTTTTCGTGATTATATCGCGCGGGAACATCCGTGGGGGCGGCCTGACGCATCGGTGTTAAGGGGGCGGACGCGAAGCGTCCCCCCATCACAACC
>CAYMXM010000274.1:0-6839 GCA_964394065.1 uncultured Pirellula sp.
TACCTTGGAACTGGATTTTTTGGGGGCTCGTCGTTTTCATCGCGATCCGATCCTTGATGTCCCACACATTGGTCCTGCGAGATCATCTTCGAAAACTTCTCATGGATCATTTCGAAGAAGCGATGACCGCCTACAAAAAGAACCAGCGGATTGCGAGGCTTCAGCGGCAGATGCGGGCAATCCGGGAGAAACAACGGGGGACCTATGTCGAGCCAGAAACGCCCCCCCAAGAGGAAAAGAAAGCTGCCTAGCCCCGACATGCTCTCGGAAAGTCGCTATACTTGGCCCCTTAGAATCTATCTGTCGCTCGCCTTTGCAAACACGAAATTTTAGAAACGACTCTCCATGAACTTGGACTGGGCTTCTCTCCAAACGATCCTCAATAAACATCAGCGTTTTATTTTGACCAGCCACATCCGTCCCGATTGCGATGCTTTGGGTAGTGAAGTAGGAATGGCTGGTATTCTCGAAGCGATGGGAAAAGAGGTCGCCATCGTCAACGGGCATCAGACACCTCCAAGTCTTTGCTTCATGGATCCTGCCCAGAGAATTCTCGTCGTGGGGGATACGATCGATCCCGAAGAGGTTCAAGGGGATTGCTTGATCGTATTGGATACCAGTGCTTGGGCGCAGCTCGGGCCGATGGCTGAAGTCCTTCGAAGATTCCATGGTACCAAGCTCGTCATCGACCACCATGTCGGAGAGGACGACCTCGGTGCTCAGTTCTTCAAGGATACCAGTGCCGAAGCGACCGGGCATCTCGTCACCAAACTGGCTCAATACTTGAAGGTTCCCATCAGCCGTACCATGGCGAATGCTCTCTACGCCGCGATTGCAACCGACACCGGATGGTTTCGCTTCCAGTCGACGACGAGTGAGACTTATCGGGTGATCGCCGAATTGATGGATTCGGGGGCTTCTCCGGCGGCGATCTATGGGGACCTCTACGAGCGAGACACCGTCGGAAGGGTTCGCCTCCGAGGGCGCATCCTATCGCGAGTCCAAGTCGAATCGAATGGCCAGTTGGTTCACACTTTCGTTCGGAAAGAGGATTTCATCGAATCGGGAGCCCTCGCGAGCGACACAGAAGATGCGATCAACTTGACGTTGGCAATCGAGGGGACGAAGGTAGCGATCATCTTCATCGAGCAGTTGAAGGGTGGGTTCAAGATCAGTTTCCGATCTCGGTGCCATGTCGATTGCAATGAGCTGGCCCGTCTGTTCGGAGGTGGAGGTCACCGAGCCGCAGCAGGTGCGTTTGTCGAAGCCGATTTCCACGAGCTCCAATCGCGCGTTCTGCAGGCTGCTCGCCAAGCGCTCGCGAACAAACCGAGCCATGTTTGATCCGATACGCATCGCGATGGCGTTCCTCCCACTGGGCTGCTACTTTGCGGTCATGGGGCTATTGCGTTGGCGGAAGTATCCGACCCTTCTGAGTCGATCGTTCGATTTTTTATTGTTGGGGATGGGATGCGTCGGATTGGTCGCGATTGGACCGATGGCGCTTTTCTTCCCACGCGCTGCTTATTCTTTATTGGGGAACTGGGTGTGGCTCGTCTTGCTTGGGCTCTACTTTCTCGTTCTCCTTCTTATCGTTTTCAATGTCGGTTCCGGTTTTGTCGTGTACGGAATGGATAGAGGGGCACTCAAGGAGAGGTTGGCCCATTTTTTAGATGAACACGGGGTGGAACACACGTGGCAAGAGGACGCATTGCTTATTGAATCCCTTGGTATCCACGGACTAGTCGAGGAGGCTGGCATGTCGGATACCGCATCGTTCACCGCCATCGGCCAGAAACAAAATGCCCTGGAGTGGATTCGGCTCGAGCAAGAGCTTGCGCAGTCTGTTCAGTCGGTTGCACCTAAAGAGAGTGGTAGTGGCAAAGTCATGCTTTGCCTTTGCGTCGCAACATTTCTCCTCTCGTTCGGTTGCCTAGCGCAGGATACAAAGTCGCTGCAGAATGTCGTTGCCCTTTTTTTTGAGGAGTAGGTGACTGCTGAGGCCGTAATCGTAGGGTGTGTGAAGTGGTCGCGGCTTCCGATTCAGTTTCAAATGCATGCGAAACAATCGTCGCTATTGCAAACACCTTGGCACTTAAAGCGACCACGGAACACACCGCGTTTTCTATCTCCGCTCCCCTCGCCCTGCTTCGGGGAGAGGGGCTGGGGGTGGTCTGACGCATCGGAGGCAAGAGGGTGGACGCGAAGCGTCCCCCATCACAACCCGTGGCGTAAGCGAGGGATAGCGTCGCGAGTGAACGAAGACTTTGTCAATATCTCAGGCGTTGGGTGGCACGTCCCTGAGGAACGAAGGGCGTGATGTTTTGAGGCTATTCCCAATGTTCCGAGAAGTCCTCCACGCCCATCGCTTCGCTCTGAGCGTGCCACCCTTGCACTGATCCTTTACCACCGATGCGTCAGGCCAGGCTGGGGGTGAGGGGTAGAAGTGTTAGGAGCAATAGCCGAGTTTAGGCTGCCAACTACACTTCCGGTGTGTTCCATGGTCGCTTTGGGTGCGAAGGTGATTGCAATAGAAACTATGATTGGCGCGCCATCTTGAGCTAAGATGGAAGCCCGACCACTTCACACACCCTACGAACACGACCACTTCACACCGACGACTACAAACCCGTTCCACAATGCGTTCTGCTAGCTCCCCAACCATACTCATCCTCGGTGCAGGTCTTGCCGGGGCGTCGGTTGCTTGGTCCGCGCACCGGCGTGGCTGGAAAGTAACGCTGATCGATCGCGTGGACCTTGAGAGTTGTTCTCACGTAGCCGCAGGGCTTGTCACTCCGATCACCGGGTCCCGAAGTGCGGCCTCTTGGCGTTGGGAGGAGTTTTTTCCTGTTGCGGCTCATCACTATCAAACGATCGAATCTCTAACCGTCCGGTCCTTCTGGCATCCCTCCCCCGCGATGAGGATCTTTCAATCCGAGCAAGAGCGGGAGCGAGCTATCGAACGCTGGGGAGATCAAGTTGATGAATCAGGAGCCGAGGACAGACCTCAAATCGAGCTGTGTACATCCCGCGATCTAGCACTCTTGAACGCACCTTTCGGAGGTTGTTGGATGTCCCCTGCTGCCCGGTTGGACACGGAGATGTATTTGGAGGGGACGCGCACTTTTTTTGCCCAGCATCACAGGTTCGTCGAATGTGATTTGGATGTCGAACGAGACCTTGACGTTCGGCGAGACGAAGTACGCATCGATGCGTTGGGGCTCCGTGCGGACCATGTGGTATTATGCCAAGGTTTCGAAGCGAGGAAGAATCGTTGGTTTCGTTCGTTGCCTTTGCATCCAGCACGAGGAGATATCCTCGACGTTTCGCTTGAATCTGCGGAGGCAATCGAACGCGTCGTTCATGCCGAGTCTTGGATCGTTCCCCTCGGAAACGGTCTCTTTCGGACCGGGGCGACCTACGATCGAGAACCACTTGACGGAATCGTGGATGATCGCGAGACGGTAGTCCTAGCACGAGAAAAGCTCTTGGATAGGTTGCGGAAAACAATTCCAGCGGCAACCATTTCGAATGAGGCCGTCCTGAGGCAACGAGCCAGCGTGCGACCAGCGTCGTACGACCGACATCCCTTGATGGGAGTTCACCCGGAATACTCGAACGTGTTCGTGCTGAATGGTCTTGGTTCGAAAGGGAGCCTCATGGCCCCAAGGCTCGCCGAGCTGCTATGTGGGGTTCTCGCTGGCGAAGTGGAGCTAGATCCACATCTCAATTGGCGACGAAAGGCAACATTGACGCGATGAGGCCAATTCATTAAGGTCCAACAATATATTGTGAGGATGAAGGATGCGGGAAAGGATTGAGCATGCAGGTCTATATTGATGGGTCCCACTCTTTCTGCACGTCGAGAAATACAGGTATCGAACGGGTCGTGAGGATGCTTGCCCATCACTTGCAGCAAGTAAGTGCTAGCAAAACAAACGAAAATGTTCATCAGGTGATCCATTGCAACGGCGTCTTCACGAAAATTGAGGAACCTCTAGCGACCCAACTCGGGAAACTTCAAAAGTTCGAGGCGAATCCCAACGCTTGTTTGCCAGCATTTGCAAGGTGGGGCTTCGAGAAGGTGGCTTCTATTTCTGGTTCTGAATCGTTGAGAAAGCTGTTACTCCCTGGTTCCTCCCACCTCGGTATCTACAGCTTGCCCTACCGATTCGTGAATCGATCGGTTGTAAAGCGTTGGGCGAGCAAGCAGGGGGGAGTGGCTTGGAACCCAGGGGATGTTCTCCTCATGCCCGATGCCTACTGGACCAAGCGTGATATTTGGGAAACGGTACAAAAGGCGAGAGAGTCTGGGGTCCGGGTCGTTTCCATTTTCTACGATCTGATTCCGTTGACCCATCCCGAGTATGTCGGGGAGAGAAGGAGGGAAAAGTTCCTCCAGTATGTTCACCAACTCGTTCAACACTCGGATTTGGTCCTCGCGATATCGAAGACAGTTCGAGACGAACTTCGCTCGTTCGTACGCGACGAGTTGCAGTTGGTGGACTTCGATCTTTCCCGAATTGGTTATTTCAAATTGGGGGCAAATTTTGCCGACGTTGCCGGAACGATTCGCCCCGAGATTGCCAACTACTTTCAATCGTCCCATGAAGACGGAGCTCCCTACATCGTGGTCGGGTCATTGGACCCTCGCAAAAACCACGTCCAGACCCTGGACGCTTTCGAACGGATGCACGCTCTAGGAAGGCCTCGCCGTTTGTGTTTTATCGGACGAACGGTAGGTAACTCAGAAGTGTTGATGAATCGCATGCGCGATACACCTCTTCCCGAGCGTTGGTTTACCCACTTGGCAGATCTCTCCGATGCCGAGTTGCAGTACGCCTACCGGAATTGCCAGGCGGTGATCATGCCGTCAATGGTCGAAGGTTTTGGGCTCCCGATCGTCGAGGCCCTTTGGCACGGTTCAACGGTCCTCGCAAGCGACATTCCGGTCCATCGTGAAGTAGGTGGGGAAATGTGCGAGTATTTTCCACTGCACGATCCGGAAGCGTTGATGGAATCTGTTCAAGGACTAGAAGATCGACAGTCCAGAAGCCGTATCCTTGAATTCCGCCCAACGACTTGGGATGAAAGTGCCTCGCAAGTATTGAGCTATTGCACGGAAGCGGTCAAAGTCCCGGCGTAGTTTTTTGAGCCACGGATAACACGGATAGCACAGATCGTGGCCCGGGCGTCTCGCCATCACAACCCGTGGCGTAAGCGAGGGACAGCGTTGGCAACCACGCTATCCCTCGCTTACGCCACGGGTTGTGATTTTTGAGCCTCATTTCCGTGTCTTCTGTGTATTCCGTGGTTCCTTTACAACGCCGTCCCAGCTAACTCGGTTGCTCGTTGAACGCGGGCGATGGCTAGCATGAACGCGGCGGTTCGGAGGGGAACCTTCTTGCTGGCGGCTTCTTGCCAGACATTCTCAAAGGCGTCGGAGAGCGTTCGATCTAGTTCTTGCCGAACCCGGTCCAAACTCCAGCGATAGTGCTGTCGATTCTGGACCCATTCGAAATAGCTCACCGTCACCCCACCCGCATTCGCGAGAATATCGGGAAGGACGATCGTCTTCTTTCCCTTCAGAATCTCGTCCCCTTCTGGATCGACAGGTCCGTTCGCCGCTTCGATGATCGTTTTCGCTTTCACCTTTGCCGCATTCTCTTTGGTGATCACATCCCCAAGAGCAGCCGGGATGAGTAGATCGACATCGAGTTCCAGGATGGCCTCCCCTGGAAGCTGTTCCGCACCCTTGTACCCCGTAAGTTGATTTCCGTTCCGAAGGGAGTAGGAGAACATCTCCGCGATGTTCAATCCCTTCGGGTTATAGTACGCACCACTCAAATCGCTTACGGCGACGATCGGAAAAGTTGCCTCGCTCAAGTACTTCGCCGCATGCGAACCAACGTTTCCGAACCCTTGGATCGCAGTCCGGCATTGCTCGGGGCGAACATTGAGACGCTTCAACAACTTGACCGCCAGAATCCCGACGCCGCGCCCAGTTGCCTCTTCTCGCCCCCGAGCACCGTATTCCTCGACTGGCTTGCCAGTGATAACCGCTGGGTTAAAGCCATGATACTTTTCCCATTGGTTTCGGAACCAAGACATCACCTCGAAATTGGTCCCCATATCCGGAGCCGGAATATCGGTATCGGGGCCGACAATCTCGTGGATTTGATCGACGAAAACGCGGGTTAGGCGTTCAAGTTCCTTCTTCGAGAGAGACTTTGGGTCGATACCGATACCACCTTTCGCACCGCCGTATGGAAGATCGACAACCGCCGTCTTCCAGGTCATCAAGGCGGCCAACGCACGGACTTCATCCAGATCGACCGCCGGATGATACCGCAAGCCACCTTTCATCGGTCCACGCGCATTGTCATGCTGGACGCGAAAACCTTGCACAGTCTCGATCGTTCCGTCATCTCGTTCGAAGGAGACTTGGACGGTGACCTCTCGTTTGGGAGTGAGGAGATGTTTGCGAAGCCATCCAGGGAGTTGCAATTGATCGGCAGCTTGTTCGAAATACAAGTTCGTAGATTCAGAGGCTCGCATAGCTCGGCTTTCAAATGTGAGGATTGGGAGTGTTTGAGGAATGATAGCAACAATTAGGGTACCAACCCTCCCCAGAGGGGTGGCGATCTGTTGAAGCATCTCCTGCCCGCAGGCAGGCGATGCTCCAACAGATCCTGGAGGGGAGCACGAAGTACAAGGTTTCTAGTTTAGGAACTGTCCCAAAATAACTTCCGTCCATTCCGTCTTGGTATGCGCCGCGCTTTAGATCTCTACTCCCCTCGCCCCGCTTCGGGGAGAGGGGCCGGGGGTGAGGGGTAGAA
>CAYMXM010000275.1:0-6798 GCA_964394065.1 uncultured Pirellula sp.
TCCTCGAGTTCTCCTCTGCGAACCTCCGCGTCCCCTGCGGTTAACAAGGAATAAACCCAGACACTCAAAAAACTATGTCAACACCAACCATTTGTCAGCCCAAGGCCACCCATCACCCCTAATCCTTTAGCAACTTCTCCATCGATTCGGTAAGAATCCCCTCGGCGCTCGGGCCGACGCTGGAAGAGGTTGGAGCGGTTTCATACCCCCCTTCTTGATAAGCTACAGCCGTCCCGATGTAACCAGGACCGTAATCCCCATATGCAGCCATCATGACATGCAGGTCGGGACGCATTTCTTTCGCTTTGAGTTGATACTCCACGAAGAGCTCACCCGGCATGTGCAGCATGCGAACATTGTCGACTACTAAGCATGTCATCTCCATGACGTGGCCACTCTGAACTCTCTTGAGCCAGGCGAGTTGATCTGCCACCGCGATATGCCCCCGAGGAGGATTGGTGCGAAGCTTGTGGATCAGATCCTTCTCCTCAAGAAACTCAGAGGCTCCAAGCTGGAATTGCGTCGACTTCCAACTTACCTGCGATGCGGTAAGGGGCTTCTTCTCAATCGACTCGTATGCTTCTCGCATTCCGTTGGCAAGCCGGTTTGCCAGGATCATCCGATTCGGCTGCGATGCGTTGTTGTACTTGCCAGCAGCGACGTTTCCCCCGGCCCCATTGAAATGGACGTGAAGCGCAGAGTTGACATCTTGACCTCGAATGAACCGAGCGATCCCAGGAAAGTCTGGGCTAGGGATCCCAACGCGATAGTAGCTTTGCGGATGGCAGGCGTAACTGCTCAAGATCGCAACCGGAGTAGCTCCGTTCCAAAACGCGAGGACTGAAACGATAGGATCGATCGTCCCCTCGGGAAGATCGATTAGCTCTTGGATTTTGCAACCGCTCCCACGCATCCGCCCGATCTTCCCCTCGGGGGTTTTCTCGACGCGTCGATTGGAAGCAACCTCTTTCACAACCGCTTGACCGTAGCCGAAATGGGTAACCGGTTGTGCAACGCTGAGCGATTCTTTGAGAGCGACCGCTGCTCGCTGAATGACTTCCCGGTGAAAATCGCCTCGAAAGCGACTGTACCCCTCCACCTTCAGTTCGTCGATAAGTCGTTCGGCGGTGAAATCGCAACCGGGGGCGTCGTGTTGATGAAGCGTATGGACGGCAACATGCGTTCGATCGGTTCCTGCTGCCTCGGCCAACGCATCTCGGAAGGCGTCATGACCTTCGTTCGCAATTCCAATCCAATCGACCGCGCAGAGAACGATCGGCTTATCGGTTCCAAGAATCGCGATCCCTCGACAGCGAAGCGTCAGATCGTCCAGACGCTTGACGGGATCATACGCCATGGGAAACCCCATAGGAGGAGTCGCGTCAACGTCGAAAGTAGCAATTCGAATCCCATCGGCCTTCACCATTCCTACCGACAGACAAAGCGCCAAAAAAACGAGACCAAGTAAACGCATTCAAAGACTCCCTATTGAAAGGAGGGAAAAAATAGTCCGCAATGGAAACCTATCTTAGAAAGGTTTGCGACAGAATGCGACAAGATCCAACGAAATCCCGAAGGGGCATACCCCATGAGCTACCTGCTCCCTTCGCCCCTTTGGGGGAGAAGGGCTGGACCGACGCGTAAGCGAGGCCACGCAATCACAACCCGACGCGTTAGCGAGGAATAGCACTGGCAACCACGCATCCCATGTAAGATCTCTCAGCACGCCCTTCGTGCCTCAGGGACGTGCCACCCGGCGCCCGAGATGCTCCTGACAAGGGCCACGTTTACTGGCGCCGCAGTCCCTCGCTAACGCGTCGGGTTGTGATGGGAGGGACGCTTCGCGTCCTCCCCCTGTCTTCCTTAAGCCTTTAGTCTTTAGCCTTCAGCCTACCCCCATCGTCTCCGGCAATCCGAACATCCGATTCATATTCTGAATCGCAGTCCCGCAACCACCTTTCACTAAATTATCCAACGTGCAAATCACGGTTACCCGAGGACCGTTCTCCCGGACCGCGATATCGACAAAGTTGGTGTTGGTGACAAAGCGAGTTGCCGGGAGGTGCGAGATCACACGAACGAAAGGAGAGTTGTGGTAGTAGGAGATCAAGCACTCGCGGATCTGATTCGGTGTGACGGTCCCGGTCGGCGTCAAATACATCGTCGCCATCACCCCGCGCTCCATCGGTACCGCGTGAGGCGTAAAAGACATCTCCAACTTGGTTCCCGAATATCGCTGAATTGCATCGATGATTTCCGGTTGATGACGACTACTCCCCATCGAGTGGACGCCGACACTCTCGTTGACATCGCAGTAAAGACCGTCACGGTTGGCCATCTTCCCTTCGCTGCTGATCCCCGATTTGCAATCGATGATCACATCCTCCGCTTCGACCAGCTTCTCTTTGATCAAAGGTGCGAGGGGAAGAACGGATGCCGCCCCGCTACATCCGGGAGTTGCAACGAGCGGAGCCTCTCGAACGCTGTCGTGAAACAGTTCAGGGAGCCCGTAAGGAGTGCTTCCAAGCCGCGCTGGATCGGGGTGCTTCTCTCCATACCACTTCTCATATTCCGATGGACAGCTGAGTCGATAATCTGGCGAGAGATCGATCACTCGGCATCCCGCATCAAGCAAGTCCATCACGCGATGCACCGAAGCGCCATTCGGAAGACAGGAGAGAACGACGTCGCAGCGTTCGGCCAACTGTTCGGCTGTGCAATCCTCGATGGGAATTCGAATTTGCCTTACGAACTGCGGCAACAAGTCGCTCACCATGCTCCCCGGAGTTCGGCGACTGGTAACCGCGGTGATCTGAACCTCGGGATGTCTCAGCAACCAACGAATCGCCTCGGCTCCTGCGTATCCCGTCCCACCAAGTATCCCAACTCGAATCATGCTTCGCCTCAAAACTCCGTAAAAAATATCCGTAAACTAGAGCGCCCTCTGCCGAGCGCCCCCATCATAGGCGAATGGCCGATGAAAATATACCGAATCTGTTCTCATCACAACCCGAAGCGTTAGCGAGGGATAGCGTCGCGAGTAACCGCTGCCCTCGTCGGTATTGCTTCTCAGTCGCCGGGCGGCACGCCCCTGAGGCACGAAGGGCGTGCCGTGAGACCTTGGCTTGGATGCCTGGTTGCCAGCGCTGTCCCTCGCTTACGCCACGGGTTGGGATTTTCGGGCCTCGCTTACGCATCCCCCAAAAAAACGACTTATCTTCCCACCGATGCGTCAATCTCTCTCGCCCTTCTCCCCGAAGCGGGGAGAAGGGCGAGAGAGATTGCCCTTTCGGCCATCGCCTCCGTCTGTACATTGCGTGCATGGCTGAACTCAATCCTCCACAACAAAGCGCTGTCGACACCCTCTCCGGGCCTCTCCTCGTATTGGCAGGTGCGGGAACCGGCAAAACGCGCGTCGTGACCTTTCGAATCGCGAACTTGATTCGACACGGCGTTCGCGCCGATCGAATTCTTGCCGTGACCTTCACGAACAAAGCCTCGCAAGAAATGCACGAGCGGGTCTCCCACCAATTGAAACTCCCCAAACGAGTTCGACGTGGGCAAACGGCACCTCCAAGGCCCGTTATCGGAACTTTCCACTCCCATTGCGTCCAAATCCTCAAACGCCATTCCAAAGAACTTGGGTATCCCGAGAAGTTCACCATCTACGATCGAAGCGACGCCGAAAGTGTCGCACGTACGATCTTGCGCGAGATCAAGGTCCACGAGGACATGCTCAAGCCGAGCGATTTCCTGAATATCGTCAGTGGTTGGAAGAACGTTGGAATTCGCCCCGAACAAGCGAGCACTGCCGCACTCACCGACAAGGAACACCTCGCAGCGAGCGGCTACAAGCGTTACCAACGGGCGCTGAAACTCCAAGCGGCTTTCGACTTCGACGATCTCCTCGTCTGTGCAGAACAGCTTCTCACGGAGAATGAAAAAGTGCGGCAGCTCGAAGCGGGGCGATACGACCACATCTTGGTAGATGAGTATCAAGACACCAATGGAACGCAGTATCGAATCATCAAGTCCTTAGCCATCGACCATCGAAACCTTTGTGTCGTTGGAGACGATGATCAATCGATCTACGGTTGGCGCGGCGCTGAAGTTCGTCACATCCTCAACTTCAAAAGTGATTGGGAAGAGGCGAAGCTCGTACGCCTCGAAGACAACTACCGTTCGACCGACGCCATCCTCCAAATGGCGAATCGTCTTATCGTCTTCAACGCCCATCGCCATGACAAAACGCTCCGCGCCGCGCGTCCCAACGGTGCCCAGCCTAGAATCCTTCAGTTCCCGAGCGAGGCAGAAGAGGCGAAGGGGATCGTCGAGGAGATTGCAGGGCGACTGCAGGGAGATCCATCGGTCGAGGCCGGTGACTTTGCGATTTTGTTTCGAACGAACGAACAGCCACGCCCCTTCGAAATGGAGCTTCGCCGGTGCAAACTTCCTTACGTCATCACCGGTAGTCAATCCTTCTTCGATCGTAAGGAGGTTCGGGATCTGTTGGCGTATTTGCGATGGCTCGATTCTCCAGACGACGAACTCGCACTTCTTCGCATCATCAACGTCCCACCTCGCGGGATGGGAGCATCGAGCATCGACAAACTTCTCAAGCGGGCGGTTGCCGACTCCTCCAGTGTTTGGAAAGTCATGCATGAAAAGTCCCTCGTATCGACGTTGCCGGGGGCAGCACAAGCAGGAATCGAGAAATTGAAGTTCCTTCAATCCGAATTCTCGAAGCGAGTCGCAAAGCTATTGGAAGCAACGGAGTCGGAGGAAGCTAGCGAGAATGGAGAGGCTTCTTCAAAGGAACCTTTCAGTTCCGATTCCTTCACACGGATCGTCAACGATATGATCGACACGATCAAGTATCGAGCGGAGGTGGAGCGTTTGTATCCCGAGCCCGAGGACGCGAACATGCGTCTCAGTTCGATCGAAGAAGTGGTCAATGCGGTGGCGGAGTATGAGCAAGAAACCGACACCCCATCGATTCATGATTTCCTTTCGACCGTTACGTTAGCGGGTCGGGAGTTTGGGTCTCCCAAGGAGAAGGAGTTGAAACGGAACGCCATTTCTCTCATGACGTATCACAGTTCGAAGGGGCTTGAGTTCCCGATCGTTTATATGGTCGGGATGGAGGAAGGGATCCTTCCCCATCGTCGTTCCATCGTCGCAGATGCGGATGCCGTCGATGAAGAACGGCGTCTTTGTTATGTCGGAGTGACGCGTGCTCAGGACGAACTTTCCCTTTCCCTTCCGATGTCTCGATTCAAATGGGGGAAAGCCCGCCCCACCTTCCCCAGCCGTTTTCTCTACGAAGTGACCGGCCAAGCCGACAACCCCAACCGCCTCAAAGCCATCCGTGCCGCCGCCGACGAAGCCAAAAAATCCGAAGGAGGCTCCAAACCCTCCCGCAAGAAGCCTTAAGCCCCGAAAGTGACCTAAGTCGCGAAGCGACGTCCCCCACTCCCCCTTTTTCTTTTTTCCGTGTCTTCCGTGTATTCCGTGGTCACCTTCCCACTTCACTCCACCACCGCGCCTTATAAATACGCGCCCCCGGAAACCGAACCACCCGCTCTTCAGGAAGAAGCCGAACCTCATCGGTCCACCACGACTCCGTAGCCCGAACCAGCGCCGTAGTCCCCTTCCCCGGCGAGATGGCCTTCACCTTATCCAGTTTCTTCCAAAGTTCAAAGTCTCGGGATGGCGTCGGAGTGAATCGCCAAACATGATGCGCATCGGTGACGAGGAAGCTTGCCTCATCCACCATCGGCACAAGATCATGCCCACCATTTCGAGCGCCGTTGGGAGCATCCTCTTCCACCGGAAGTGGAACCTGTTCCAAATCGACAAGCTTCCCTTCTCGAAGTTCAAACATATGAAGTTGAAGCCCTCCCAGAACCAGCAACCGTTTTGTCGCTTCATCCCAAGTCGCCCCGTGGGCACCTTCCACCGTATGGCGAGCGATCTCCTTCCGATCGGGACCTGCACCATAGTGCGTGATTTGATTCCCGTGGCTGGAAGCTACGACCAAGGAATCATCTGGCAGTTGGGCGACCGAGTGAGGGTTGCCACCGGGAGCCGCAAACCAAACCATTTTCCGTTCCGGCATCGCGACGATCCCCACCCCACCGCCACTTGCGCAGACGAGAAGTTGTCGACCATCGCGTGATGTTTTTGCATCGGTCGGATGAGAGAAAAGTTTCTTTCGGTTATCAGGAATCCCCGAATCTTTCCCCGGCACCCAAGCCCATCGTCGAACCGGTTCCTTGGACGAAACATCCCAAGCAGAAATCTCTGGAACCGCTTGATCGCATAATAGAAGAAGCGTATCCCCCCAAACATCGTTTGCACCGAGCCCCAACAAAAGCCCCAAGCACCCAGCAAGAACAACTCGTGTTCTATGTATTGAAGATGCTAAAACCGTTCGCGATGTTAGAACAGGTAGCCGCAAAGAGAGAAACTGAAGCATAGCAAACCTCATAAAGCAAATCTCATAAAGTGCATAAAGTAACCGAGTAATCCGCCACAGCCAACACTGCCTCACCACGTTAGGCGGTTTAGGATCCCCGCTCCCCTCGCCCCTTATAGTTATAGGGGAGAGGGGAGCGGGGTGGCCTGACGCATCGGCGCGAATATAAAGTGTTTGGGTCGTTTGGCCGACGCGTAAGCGAGGCCCGAAAATCACAACCCGTGGCGTAAGCGAGGGACAGCGCTGGCAACCACGCATCCATCCAAGGTTTCACAGCACGCCCTTCGTGCCTCAGGGACGTGCCACCCAACGCCTGAGAT
>CAYMXM010000276.1:0-6790 GCA_964394065.1 uncultured Pirellula sp.
ACTCCTACCCCTCACCCCCGGCCCCCCTCCCCGAAGCGGGGCGAGGGGAGCAGAAGGTATAATACGCAACGAGAGATAGCGCATAAAAAAACGGTCTGTTGCTGGAGCAGCGACAGACCGTTGATTTTATTTCGAATGGGTCAGCGTAAAAATCGCTGAGTCAATCGATTAGTTGCAGCCGCAAGCGCTCTTTCGCTTGCCGAAGTGACCGCACTTGCTTCCGCCGAAGGCCTTCTTGGAGAAACCGTAGCTTCCGCAACCAGCTGCAGCTCCGCAACCGGCATCGTAGCTAACTCCGTAACCCGCATCTGCACCGCAGCCAGCGCTGGTGGTAACAGGAACGGTAACGGTCGATGGAACCAACTTGCAAACGGTTACTTGAACTTCTTCAGTAACGGTTTCTGGAACGCAAACCGTGTAGGTTTGTTGACGCGTTTGTGGAACAAGCTTGTTCACCGTAACATTGACGGTTTCTTCTTGGTTTTGATATTCGACAACATTTCGAACGCCGGTACGAGCTTCGGTCGTGCAGACAGTCTTGGTTACTTGACGGGTCAAGGTCTCTTGAACTTGTCGTGCTTGACGAACGGTAACAGTCCTGGTTTCAGGGGTGTTAACGTACTTGGTTACTTGACGGGTTCGCTCTTCGGAAACCAATTGGCACTTACGAACGGTGACGTCTCGGACTTCGTCCTTGTAGGTCGTTACGTTGTAGGTGTAGGTTTCTTCGGATTGTTGTGGTTGAAGGGTGGTAACGTTGACGTCTTCGACGACGACGTTAGGAACCCAGACCTTCTTGCAAACCGTTCGGGTTGCTGGAGCAACTGGAGCGCATCCTGTGCTGACAGCAGCGCCGCCACATCCGCAACCGGACGAAGCAACTGCAGGGGCTCCGCAGCCGCAAGCCGAAGCTTGAGTTCCGCAACCAGCAGCGACAGGAGCGCCGCAACCGGTGGAGCATGCCGAAGGAGCAACATACGCTGGTGCGCATGGAACTTCTTCAACAACGGTTTGGTACGATCCGCAATCGCGAGTCACTTGCTTAACGGTGGTTACAGGAACCATCTTGCAAACGGTGCGAGTTCCGGTTCGTTGCTCGGTAACAGGAACCTTGTAGGTTTGTTGAACAACTTCGTCGGTGTACTTAGGAACTTGAACGGTATAGGAAACCGTTTCGGTAACAGGCTTGCAAACATTGACGGTAACGGTCTTTTCGACGTTGTCGTAAACAGTCTTGCAAACGGTGTAAGGTACTTCTTCAACGACTTGCTTAGGTACGTTGACGTTGTAGGTGTACTCGACTTGCTTGGTGACAGGAACTCGCTTGGTGATCGTCTTTTGAACGACTTCAGGCTGGTTGACCATGACCGTGACGTCGCGGGTGCGGGTCTCGGTTCGGTTGACAGTCTTGGTTACCAATCGGGTTTCGGTAACTTGCGTTGGAACCATAACGGTCTTTTCAACGTAGGTTACTTGAGGTCCGCAAGCGTCCGAGGTAGCTACGCTGCCACAGCCACCACCACAAGCACTGCCGCTGACCGCGACAGCTGCGCCACTGCTGCATCCGCAGTCAGCGTAAACGTTACTGGCCCCGAACAATGCGGCCAGCCCAAGTGCAAACACTGGGCGAAATTTCATTGCAATCTCCTAGATGATAAAACAGGCCACATGGCCAACGAAACGACGTTTAAACTTGCCAAAAACAAGAGTCGGCAAGATGACTTCTAAGCTGCTACTCATGGTGAACGAACGTCGATCAGCCGTGTGAGAAAGCTGATCCACAGGACAAGTCGTTTGTCCTTTCTCGGTCGTACAGCCCCCGAGTTTAGCTCACTCGCGCCGGGAGGGAAGATTTAAGCAGCAAAATCTACCGATTTTTTTTAAACCGCCTAAGCAGTATAGTTTAACACAGATTATATAGTGGGGCACTACGAAGCTGGCTTGAGGGGTCAAGCTTGAGACTTGAGGAAGAAAAGGGGAGGCTTTTACATCGCCTAGGGAAATCGCGTGTTTCTTTGTCCGACGCGCAAGCGAGGCCCGAAAATCACAACCCGACGCGTAAGCGAGGGATAGCGCTGGCAACCGGGCATCCATCCAAGGTCTCGCAGCACGCCCTTCTTGCCTCAGGGGCGTGCCGCCCGGCGACTTAGGTGTCCGACAAGGGCGATGTGCACTCGCGACGCTGTCCCTCGCTTACGCCACGGGGTGTGATGGGGGGACGCGAAGCGTCCCCCCCTAACCACCGATTCGTCAGGCCAGCCCACCCTGGAAACTTTAGCAAGAAATGCCTTGAGGGATGGACCGCATTGCTGCGGGCCATCCCTCAAGGACTTTGCCCCCTAACTCGTTCACAGCTTTCGCTGTTCGCTTGAAAATCTGTTGGGATTCGACCTTGCTCGAGGTCCTTTCCCCTGTGCTAAGACTCCCCCGTCTACTAGGACTTCAGGATCGAGTTGCCTCGAATCGCTCGCCGCTCCGACGGGGCTCCCTCGGGTTCTCGAACCGCGGGAACCTCTTCGGGCTCTTCTCCCGATGGAGTTGCCGAAGGTGTCGGGCGAACTCGGACCGGTGCTAGATCTTGCGCGGTTCCGGAGAACTGTTCGTAATCTCCTTGGCTGATGACTCGTGGGCGGCTAGCTCCGTAGTCCATGAACCGTGCTGCATCTCGTTCGCGTGCTCGCTCGTGAGCATCCCAGTAGGCTTTGTCTGCCCATACCCCTTCTTCCAACGCAATGTTGTTGTACTCGAGCAAGGAGCCTTTGAGGGCATGGAGTTCGACAAGGGTTTTGTTGTACTCCGCAACCGTTCGGTTGTAGGCTTGAGCTGCGCGAGCTTGGTTTTGTTGGGCTTGAAGGAGTTGGTCGAGAGGGAATTCGAGTCCGTTACCATTACCAGTGTCAATCCCTGCATCTAATCGACTTCGATTGATAGCAACCGTCGCTCCGTGCCTATCATAGGATTGGTATTGTTCGGTCATCTGGCGATGAAGGCTCAAGAGGGTTTGTTGATATCGGGCCAAGAGGTGGGTCGATGCGAGCTCTTTCTCTTCGAGGACCCTATAGGATCTCGCTAGTTCCAGTTGCGACTTGGTGATGTCGGAATGCTGGCGACGCGCACCGAAAGCATTCGGGGTGAAGTCGAAGCGAAGGGTCCCTTCTTGATAGCCGCCTCCGAGGAGCTCTTCCCAGGCACTCGCAGTTCCTCCTCCGGTCGGGAAGGGTGGGTGTCCACCCTCGCTGCTGAGAAGGCGACCGCCGACTCCAACCCAGCGATAGCCGAGGCTCAAGTTCAGGTCGGGAAGGATCGAATTCTTGGAGGAAATGAGTTCCAGTTCCTTCTGCTTGATCTCCCACTTGTGGGTTCGGAGTTCCAGGTTTCGCGTCAGCATTTCCGCCTTCGTAAGGTCCCAGTCGAACTCAGCCAGCCCGAGCGCAGGTTTGTCGCTAGGTCGAATCAGGAATCCATCCGAAGCTCCCCAGCCGAGGAGCATACGCAAGTTCATTTCACGCCCGAGAACTCCCGGGTCTCCCCCAGGACCACCCCCGGAGAAGGCGGCGATCATCTGGGCTTCGAAGTCGTGGTAGGTGGCTTGGGTGCGTGAGAGTTGGGGGCCCCCCCCCCCTGGGTCTTTTTCATTTTCTAAAACAGCTTTGGCCTTGGCATTCTTGTAAGCAAGAGCCGTGTTGTCTCTCGCACTTTTTGCGGTAGCGAAGTTCCAGTAAGCGGCGTAGAGATCCCAGTAGGCGAACTCCACATCGCGAACCAAGTTGCGAATTCGTTCTTCGTAGCGATGGATCGAGATGTCTTCGTTGATCCGAGCCAAGACGACAGGGATGCGGTTGACCATAGCACCTCGTCCACGCATCAACGGATGCTGGATTTGGGCCTCTAGGACTTGCGTGTAATCGCTCGGGACAGCTCGTCCGAAGTTTCCGAAACCCGCTTCTTGAGTTGGAATGTTGTTGAACGAGTAGATCGATTGGGAACGCAAGGTTGCGACCCCACCGGTGGCCATCCGCTTCGAGATCGCCATTTGTCCCGTTCCGTCTCGCCCGCGGAACTGCTGAGGGTTGAAGACGTTTCCGGTTCCGACGTTGCGAGCACGATCGGTTGTGCCGAAGGAGAGGAAGGAGCTGTACTGCGCATCGAATTCGCTCAACGCATCTTCCACCCCACCCACTTGGTTCGCACGTGCGACACCTCGGGCCATGACGCGGCTTCCGTTGGAGTCGATGACCAAGGGCTGCGAGTTTGTGGTGTTGGCCACGATCGCAGGATCGTAGGCAGTGCTCAACTGCGCCCCGGGGCTCGAGAGGATGATCGACGCCATGTCAGCGTTTTGGCGTTGGATGCCGGGGAGTGACTTCACAACTTGGGTGTTGACCAGCGCGATGGCGATGCACTCTTCGAGTGTCATGTCCTTGTACTCGAAGTTCTCGTTGTCCAAGCTGATTGGACGATGCGACTGGGTCACTTCGGGGAGTGATTCGTGATAGAGATCGGGATATTCGATCTGTTGGGCTCGGTCGATATAGTGGGCTAGTTCGCCGCGTTCACCGAAGAAGAATGGCTGCGTAGGAGTACAACCGGTCAGCGTCAAGCTGACGATCTGCATTCCGACAAACCATCGAGTTAGGTTGCGTTTCATGAGCCAGGAGATCCCGTCGTTCGAAGCTCGCAATGCCTTTGTCGGTTCGCCCTGGTGTAGAAAAACCAGTGCAGACAGACCGCCTTCCTACGAACGAGACCACCACGGTCGCGCCGAAGAAAGCACGCATTTCGATACTTTGGTTAGGACCCCCCTAACATGCAGCGAAGCGAATCGTCACCATCGGCGCGATCCAATTCACTGCACAGATGGGTTATCGGCAGCGGGATTGGTAAACTTTGACGATTACGGAAGGTTTTTCGAAAAGTTTGTCTGGGAAGACTTGGGTGTTGGTTTGAGAGGAATGGGTAGTTTGGGAGACGCGTAGGCGAGGCCCGAAAATCACAACCCGTGGCGTAAGCGAGGGATAGCGCTGGGCTGTCAAAAAGCTGGTGTTGTGACGGTCTCGGACGATCGTTTTTTATTCCGCAGTAGGTTCTTTCGTCCGACCGGGCTCGTCCCCGGTCGGACAGAGCGTGCCCCCAAACGCCGCCCCCTCGCTTGCGAGTCGGGCTTGCACTAAACTGCGTGCCATCACTTTGTTTCAGAGTCAAAGTCTCCCTAATAACCCAATTTGTTTCGCCAAATTTCCTTTGTGTAGAGAGCTGAACGATGGCCTACTTTCCAGAAGTCTCCAAGATCCAATACGAAGGTCCCAAGAGCCGAAATCCGCTCGCCTTTCGTTGGTACAACCCAGACGAGGTGATCGAGGGAAAGACGATGAAGGAGCATCTCCGTTTCAGTGTCGTCTATTGGCACACGATGCGTGGCACCGGCTCGGATCCCTTTGGGCCGGGAACGGCAGTTCGACCTTGGGACGACGGTTCGAACTCGGTCGAGAATGCGGTGAAACGAGCGGAGGTGGCCTTCGAGATATTCCAAAAACTCGACGCCCCCTACTATGCCTTCCACGATCGGGATGTCGCCCCTGAAGGGACCTCTCTCCGAGAGACGAATGCGAATTTCGATACCGTCGCGAAGGCCCTTCAGGAGCAACAGGAAAAAACGGGTGTGAAGCTTTTGTGGGGGACCGCGAATATGTTCAGCAACCCACGCTTCATGCACGGGGCTGCAACCACCTGCAATGCGGAGGTCTTTGCCTACGCTGCTGCCCAAGTTAAAAAGGCGATCGAGGTCACGCAACGGCTTGGAGGGGAGAACTATGTTTTTTGGGGAGGTCGCGAGGGGTATCAGTCCCTCTATAACACCGACATGAAACGAGAGCTCGATCACATGGCCAAGCTCTTCCACATGGCGGTCGACTATGCGAAGGAGATTGGATTTAAGGGGCAGTTCTTGATCGAACCGAAGCCGAAGGAGCCGACCAAGCATCAGTACGACAGCGACGCGGCGGCTTGCTTGAACTTTTTGCGAACCTACGATTTGCTTCCTTATTTCAAGCTGAATTTGGAGACGAACCATGCGACTCTCGCAGGGCATACGATGATGCACGAGCTCGACTATGCAGGAATGCAAGGTGCTCTCGGCTCGATCGATGCCAACACGGGAGACTTGCTTCTCGGTTGGGACACCGATCAGTTCCCTACCGACTTCTACCAGACCGCCCAGGCGATGCTGGTGATATTGAAGTGGGGTGGGTTCACGACAGGGGGCGTGAATTTCGATGCCAAGGTACGGCGAGAGAGCTTTGAACCGATCGATTTGTTCCACGCGCATGTCGGCGGGATGGACGCATATGCGCGAGGGCTTCGCATAGCAGCTGACATTCGGAAAGAGGGGCTCATCGGTGAATTCGTGAAGAACCGCTATCGCAGCTGGGATTCGGGACTCGGGGCTCGCATCGAGGCTGGAAAAGAGACTTTAGCATCCTTGGAAGCATTCATGCTCGAGCAAGGGGAACCGACCCCCAACGAAAGCGGTCGCCAGGAGATGTTAGAGAATATTTTTAATCTTTATTTCTAGGTGCAGTTCCAAAGAAGGCGGACGCGAAGCGTCCCCCCATCACTACCCGTAGCGTAAGCGAGGGACAGCGTCGCAAGTGCACGCAGACCTTGTCGGGAATATCTCGGGCGTTGGGTGGCAAGTCCCTGAGGCGCGAAGGGCGTGCTGTGAGACCTGGGATGTCGGTCTGATTGCCAGCGCTGTCCCTCGCTTACGCCACGGGTTGTGATTTTCGGGCCT
>CAYMXM010000277.1:0-6785 GCA_964394065.1 uncultured Pirellula sp.
CGCCGGTGTTCGAAAGATTTCCAATCAGAAAGCCTCTTCCGCTCCCCACCGAATTGATTCGGTGGAAGCCTGGATCAATGCAATAGCCTGGGAACGGCCATTGTTTCTCGCACTTCACCCCCTCACCCCCAGCCCCTCTCCCCTAAAAGGGGCGAGGGGAGCGGAGATCTAAAAGCGCGGCGCGTTTTAGGGCGCCAAAGCGGCGTCCGACCGGGGCGAGCCCCGATCGGACAAAACGCTCAATTCCCCCCATAAAAACCCCCTTCACAGCTTCGCCTGAGTTATAGATCTCCAAAAACTTTCTCTTTCCTTCTGGATGGACACTTGGTATTTGCAATCCACTCAAGTGCCCAAACCCTCGGCTTCTTGTACCGAACCCCTTCTTTTGGGTAATGCCTGCATTCTGTGCAATGCTTGCAAATAACCCTAAGGCATTTGCAGGTACCGGCTTAGGTGGAGGGGATTGCCAGCAATTCGATTATTTGGCTGTCCTGGCTCGGATGCGGGCGGGAGACATCAGAAAACGAAAACTAGGGAGTGTTAAGGATGAATATCGACGGACAAGCAGCCGGAAGCTGGGACTGTGACAACCAACAAGACGGAAATTGCAATGGCGCGAATCAGGAGGGGATAACTACCGGAGAGGGTGGCTCGTTCACTCCGGTCGACAGCGGTGCTCGGCTAGCAGCCGAGATGAAGGTGTTCGATCAGGTCGCAAAGGAGTTGCGAGAGTGCTTAGACGAAAATGCAAGTTTCGAAGAGCGTGTCTCCGGGATTATGAAAGCAGCTGTCGACCTATTTGGGGTCGCTCCTACTTGGACCGCCTTCTATCGCGAGGTTCTTGGTGCCAAGGGGGTGATTCGGCAGGGGATCTGCGCGGGGGATGAAATGCTGGCTTTCGAGTGCAGTTCGGAGCACAAAGAGCTACTCAAGATGCTGACCACTCTTCGGTCGCGCGATGATCTTCTGGAGAATGATCCGTTCGAGGCGCAAAGGATGATTACGGTTCGAATTCCGAAAAGTCTTCACGATGCGATATGCGACGAAGCGGAAGCGTGCGGGATAAGTGTCAATCGGCTTTGTATCTCCCGACTCCTACAACCTGTCGACCGAACCTTGGTTCCTACTTCAGGGCAGAAGCGCCGCGGGAGGCGTCCTCGAAACCAAGTCCGCACCGAAAACCCCAGCGTGCCTCAGTCAGCATCGGAGTAGGGAAGATCCCCCTCCTGGCCTAACCTGACGCATCGATTAATCACAACCCGAAGCGTAAGCGAGGGACAGTGCTGACAACCATGCCTCTATCCAAGATCTCACAGCACGCCCTTCGTGCCTCAGGTGTGTGCCACCCGGTCACTTGAGCTTTCCGATGAGGGCAGCGTTTACTCGCGAGACTATCCCTCGCTAACGCTTCGGGTCGTGATGGCGGGACGCTTCGCGTCCCCACCGAGACGCCCGCCACAGGCAAAGAAAAAATGAGGGGAGGCGCGTAAGCCGGGTTCTGTTGCTTTCGCTGCGATCATTTATCTAGCATGACGATTGCTCGTCACGTCGAGCGACCTACCCGAAAGCGACTAGCGCCGAGCCAGCGCTTGGCTTGCATGCAAGCCGGCTTTCTGTTTGGTCTTGCTCCGGATGGGGTTTGCCGAGCAGCGGATGTCACCATCCGCTCTGGTGGGCTCTTACCCCACCGTTTCACCCTTACTGAGTTACCTCAGCGGTCTACTCTCTGTTGCACTTTCCCTAGCCTTGCGGCCGGTCGATGTTATCGACCATCCTGCTCTGCGGAGCCCGGACTTTCCTCTTCGGCGAACCGAAGCGATCGCATCTGCCTCCCCTCGGCCCCCGCCCCCGCTCACGGGGTTCGGGGGCTGAGAGGATACTTTTCTTGCCTATCACAACCCGACGCGTTAGCGAGGGACAGCGCTGGCAACTACGCATCCAATCCAAGATCTCGCAGCACGCCCTTCGTGCCTCAGGGGCGTGCCACCCGCCTGAAATATTTTTGACGAGGACCACGTTTGCTGACACCGCAGTCCCTCGCTAACGCGTCGGGTTGTGATGGGGGACGCTTCGCGTCCTCCCACTTACCACCGATGCGTCTAAACCTGTACTTTCCCAAAAAAGTGCCACGCCTCTGTTTTTAATTGTGCCACGCCTTTTTCTATTTTCCGAAGCTAAATCCCTTAGAGCCTGTTCTAGCTCTCGCGGAGCTTGCGGCGGCGCTTCGAGCGGAACTGACTGCGCCTTTATGGTAGTCCGAGGAGCTCATCGGGGTGTTTCGGAACGTAGGTTTCGCCCCTGAGTTGGCACCGCTATAAAAACTTCCCTGGCGGCTCAACATGCTGCCGATGAGATAGCCTGTAAAGAATCCACCGGGGCGGTAGCCGTAAGGACGATGGTGCCCGTTGTTATCCGAAGCCACCAGTCGACTGTTCTCTGGATCGATCACCACGGTGAACTCTTTGGTCTCTCCCGCGTCTTGAGTGTTGTTCCCGTTGGGATCTTGAAAACCGATGATCTCTCCTCCTCCGGTGAAGGCGACTCCCACCGACGACTCCATCGCCTTCATCTCATTCAGCTTGGCTGCATACTTGGTAAGAAACTCTTGATCCTTACCTGCATTCTCCTGTTGCGGGGCAAGCTCACCTTCTACAGGCGCCTCTCCAGCGGGAGCTCCTGCATCGCTTTCGTCGAGCACAGCAACCAGCGCGTCGAGGACCTTGTTCAAGTCGACCACATCGACAGAAGGATTGGCGTCACAGCCTGCGAAGAAAAATGTGAGGCAAACCAGTCCTAGAACAGACCTTGTTCTCATGACGTGAAATCTCCTTTGCGGACAAGCGAAGAGTTGGAAGGATAACCTAGCCTAGCCGTTTCGGCGCGAAACATTCCGGGGCTGGGTGAAACTCCTTCTATCCTACTCCGATGCGCATCCTAGCGGTAGAGCAGGGGACAAACCACGAAACAGGTTTGAGGGGTGAGGCTTGAGACTTGAGGAAGAGTGGAGGCTCCCATTTAACCGCAGAGAACGCGGAGTTGCGCAGAGAAGAACTCGAGAGTGCTGCCGCCGCATTCGCGGCTCGATAAACTCTTTTCTCGCCGTTTTCGTCCGACGGGGGCTCGCCCCAGTCGGATAAGAAGCGAATCAGAGAACCAAACTTGCGCAAACCTAGATCCCCACAACACCAACTTTTTGACAGCCCAGGACAGCGCTGGCAACCAGACATCCATCCCTGGTCTCACAGCACGCCCTTCGTGCCTCAGGGACGTGCCACCCAACGCCTGAGATATTCCCGACAAGGTCTACATGCACTCGCGACGCTGTCCCTCGCTAACGCCACGGGTTGTGATGGGGGGACGCTTTGCGTCCGCCCCCTTAACACGGATGCGTCAGGCAAGGCCGGGGGTGAGGGGTTGTTCCGATTGCGCCAGATCTACGGTCAAACAGATTTCTAAAAACTATTTGAGATTTCTCTCCTGCAGGGGATTTCTGACCTAGGCTTTCGTTTAAAGCCCTTCATTTTCAGATAACCCATTCGGACAGAGACCATGATACGCAACTCCAGACTTCTACTCGCATTCGCAGCACTGTTAGGGCCAGGTGCTTGCCTCACGAGCACGGCGAGTGCTCAGAGCCCGATTCTGCAAGCAAGCCCGATTCCTCTGAATCTTCCGATCGTTAGCCAGGTCTATCCCTCGGGACACGATGCGCGCTCCAAAGCCTTTAACAAAAACTGGCTTCCTAAGTTCAACAAAATCATCAACGACAACCTCTCCGAAGGGGTGGTCTTCAACGATGCCTCGGGATTCAAGCTCGATGCTTCAAAGCTCTTCCTTCGATCCCAAGCAAAAGAAACGATTCGCGTTTACTTCCTCGCCGAAGGAGCTGGCTACATGAACAGCATGGGGTTTGCATTCACCCCTGCTGGGAGTACGACACCTGGAACTCCGAAGCTGATTTATCCCAATTCGTCCACCGGAAGTGGAAACCGAGCGCACGACACCCCAGTGAAGGCGGGTGATTTCGTCGATATTGGAAAAGGAGGAAATGGATGGCAGCTGGACTTCTTCCTCATCCGAGATGCTTACAACCTTTGGAAGTACCAAAAGCTCCGAAATCCGAACGACTTTATCTGGTTTTGGAACGACGTCGATAAGAATGTCGACGGGCTGCAGCACGTCGTGGCGTTCGCGATGCCCGATAGTCCTTACGTATTGATTGGCTTTGAAGATTTGCTCTACGGTGGTGACTTGGACTACAACGACTGCCTTTTCGTCGTCGACATCGGCTTCGAGAACGTTGTTTCGCTGACCGACGATCCATCCACCCTTCCGAATTAATCAGCGGGCCGTAGCTCCGACCCTCGCCCAATATCGTGTTTAGGATCGACGATCAAATGTGCAAACGTGACCCGAAAAACAGACGCTGCCGAGGCAGCTCCCGTAGCGGGGTAGCTACGGTTGAGCTAGCCATCGTCTTGCCTGTCATGTTGATTCTGGTACTCGGTACCATCGAAGTCTGCCAAAGGATTTTCCTGCGGCAGTCGGCGTTGCTCGTCGCCTACGAAGGAGCTCGCCTCGCCTCGCGGAGCATTACCAGCTCCGATGACGTCACCGAGCGATGCAACACGATGCTGCAGCAACGGAGGGTGGTCGGAGGAACGGTCACCATTACCCCCGAGAACCTGTTAGCCCTCGCACCGGGAGATCAGTTCCAAATACGGATTATCGTTCCGTGGGGGGATAACTCTCCGACCCGGTTCGTCCTCAGGGATCAGGGGAGTGTGACGGTAGATGTTTTCATGCTTAGAGAATAGACAACGACGACGACCCATCTGGAATATACCTACTATGAGAAACAAAATCCCTCCAACCGAAGAATCATCGCACGTCCGAGTGGTTGCTCCCACTCGTGGACGTCGCACCCATTTTGTAAGCCATCGCGATCGAACCCGTCGCGGTTCGTTGATGATTCTCGCCGCCTCGGTCTTCTTCACTTTGACCGTCCTCGCGGGTTTGGCCGTCAACATCGCCTACACGGAGATGATTCACACCGAGCAACGCATTGCGACGGACGCCTCCGCCAAAGCAGCACTAGTGGTCCTTGGGCAAACCCAATCGCGCGAACTGGCGATCGAAGCTGCGCAAAGGATCGGTAATATGCACCGAATCGCCGGACGCCAACTCAATCTTGAGGCGAGCGACATCGCAATCGGAGCGTCCGTCCTTCAAGCCAACGGCACCTACAAGTTTACGGCGCTCGATAGCGATTCGACCGACGTGACCAACGCGGTTCGAGTTCAATGCGACCTCGAAAGGGTTGTCGAAGGAGGAATTCCATTGGTCCTCACCCCAGGGATGCTGGGTAACGGACGCATCGAGAACGAGAAGTTTGCTTCGGCCACCCGGATTGAAATGGACGTCTGCATCGTCGTCGATCGCTCCGGCTCGATGGCTTGGTCCCTCGGGGATCAACCCTTCGACTATCCTGCGGAACTGAACGGGCTTTCGCCTCTCCAGAACTATTTCAAACTACCTCACCCAACACAAAGCCGTTGGGCGGCCCTTCGAGACTCCATCGATGTATTCGTGAACGTTCTCAATGCAGCGCCGATCAAAAGTCGCGTCGCTATGGCTTCCTATTCGAGCAACTTCACCTTCGGCATCTGGACGTCGATCGTGGCAAACATCGATCAAGAACTCACTCTTGAGTATTTGACCCTTCCTGAGAAGCTGGATCAAATCGCGCAATCTCCCTTGATCGGTAACACCAACATCGCCGCAGGGCTTCGCGAAGGTATCAATGCCTTGACCGATCCGTCGAACAGTCGGATGACGTCGTGCAAAACGATCATCTTGATGACCGATGGATTGCTGACTCAAGGGGACGATCCGGTCCAGCTCGCGAAGATGGCACGGCAAATGAATATCCGAATTCACACGATCGCGTTCAGTGCTCAGGCCGATGCCGAATTGATGACGAAAGTCGCACAGGCCGGAGGCGGGCAGTGCTACATCGCTCCAGATGCAGAGGCCCTTACGAACGCGTTCCGCGTAATCGCAGCAACCCTTCCAAACATGTTGACGGAGTAGCGAACGATGCGCCACGATACCCAACTTGCGAAAAGTCGTCGAACTCGCCGGAAAAACGCTTCGGGACGCCGAGGTGCATTCACGGTTGAGTTCGCCTTCTGCTGCGGGATCTTCTTCACCATCATGATGGCTGGGATCGAGTTCGCTCGATTCATGTACGCGAGACACTCGGTCGACCAAGCGGCCTACGAAGGTGCGCGCGTCGGGATCATTCCTGGAGCGACTACCGAAGAGGTAGAACTCACGGCTCGGAGAATCCTCAATGCGACTGGGATCCGAGGAGCAACGGTGATGATCACGCCGGAACAGTTCGATGATCAAACAGCAACGGTCAACGTCCGGATCCGATGCGACTACGCAGATAATTCCTGGATCGGTCCGATCTTCCTCGGCGGTGCCGTGATCGAATCGAATCTAACGCTCGACCACGAGAACAAAGCCTACCTCGTCTCTGAACGGGATCCGGGTGTCGGAGATAACGAAAACGAGCCCATCGATTATTAGCAGGCTTGAGGGGTGTTTGCAGGCTTGAGGCGTGAGGCTTGAGGCGTGAGGAAGAGGGGAGTCTCCCCATTTAACCGCAGAGAACGCGGAGGGGCGTAGGGGAGAATTCAAGGGTTTGCTTTGCATCCTCTGATATCCCGAAGGGATTACAGCCATTAGCCGGTGGTAAGCGCAGCGCCACCACATAC
>CAYMXM010000278.1:0-6719 GCA_964394065.1 uncultured Pirellula sp.
GGCTAAGGGCGAAGCCCTCTTCTTCCTCAAGTCTCAAGCCTCACCCCTCAAGCCTGATTCGTAAGATTCGTTCGATTCGTGGTTCTCTTCTTCCACGAACCTCTCGCCGCGAGCGGGGGGCTTGAAGTGCTATGAATGGAGGGGCCGGCTCACCGCGTTGGTAGGGGCTTTGATTGGAAGAGTTGTTTAACGGAATGAATTCCGTTCTACATTGGGGGGACTACAATAGGGGCGCATAGCTTCGTTACTCTTCTAAGCCTTACTACATGCTGACTACTCGTCTAAGTTTGATTGATCGCTTGCACGATGCGGGGGATCATGAAGCTTGGTGCGATTTTGCGCAAACGTATCTTCCTGTGATCGTGAATTCTCTGCGCGCTAAAGGGCTTCAGCATGCCGACGCGGAAGATGCCGCACAACAAGTTCTGATCGCCGTATCTCGAAGCTTGGCGCAGCGTCCCCACGATCCTGATCGAGCTCGGTTCCGAACTTGGCTGGAGACCGTGACGAAGAATGCCGCTTTGACCGCGATGGCTCGCTTCCCCAAGTTTGTTGCGACGGGAGATTCGGCGGTACACCGTCAGCTGGAACAACACCCGGATTCCGATGGTGACCTTTGGGATCTGGAGTATCAAAAGCAGGAGTTCCGATTGGCTGCCGAACAAGTTTCTCAAGAGTTCGCCCCCGAAACTTGGCAAGCCTTTTGGCTTACAGCTGTCGATGGTGAACCGATCGAACAAGTCGCCAAGAAATTGAATAAAGAAGTCGGCAGCATCTACGCCGCCCGCAGCCGGGTAATGCGGAGATTGAGAGAAGTGCGATGAACAAAACCATGCTTCTACTCGGTGCCAACTACACATCCGGTGTGTTCCGTGGTCGCTCTGGGGGCGAAGGTGATTGCAATGGAAACGAAGATTGGCCGGCTTCTCTATCTGAGATGGAAGACGGCGACCACTTCACACACCCTACGCCTGAGATGGGAGTGGCGCGCTACGCGGCGAGCTTTCTGTCTTTCGTGATCACTTCCCCTTTTTCGTTTACCTCTTCGAAGCGGACGGAGACTTGGCGGGAGACGCCGCTTTCTTGCATGGTGACACCGTAGATCATGTTGGCGGCGGTCATCGTCTTCTTGCTATGCGTAACGACGATGAACTTCGTCGTCGATAAGAACTCTCGAAGAACCGTAACGAACCTTCCGATGTTCGCTTCGTCGAACGGCGCATCCACTTCGTCGAGGATGCAGAAGGGGCTAGGGCGGTACTGGAAGAATGCCATGATGAGAGCGACGGCGGTCAACGCTTTCTCTCCACCACTCAACAACGAATTGCTGAGAGTCGTCTTCCCCGGCGGCGTGGCGACGATCTCGATTCCACTGTCGGGATCGTTCTCATCCTCCAGGATGATGTCGGCATACCCTCCACCAAAAGAACGTCGGTATAGCTCCTGAAAGTTCGTTCGAATGCTTTGAAGGGTTTCCAAGAAGAGATGACGTGAATCCTCATCGATCTTGGCCATCGTCTTGATGAGCCCATCCTTTGCTTCGAGAAGATCCCTTTGATGTCCCGCAAGGCGATCGTAGCGAGATTGAAAGGCATCCAACTCGGCGAGGGCTTCCATGTTGACACTCCCAGTTGATGCCAACTCGCTCCGAAGGGACCCAATGTTCCCCTCGATTCGAGATTTGAGTTTCGCCAACTCCTCACTCGATTCGATCTCTTCGATCTGAGACTGAAACTCGATGAACTCCGGTGCAAGCTCCTCGCTCGCAACACCTTCCTGAGAGGGGATCGGTAGATGGATCTGGTACTCGGCTTGATAGTGCTCTCTTAGTTGCTCCGATTGCAACGCGATCTGCTGGAGTGAGTTCGCGAGAGATTGAAAGCGGTCATCGTTTTTCTCCGCTTGACGACGAATCTGTTCGCAAAGCCTCGTTCCCTCCCCGGCAACTAGGCTTTGCGCATCGATCCTCGCAAGTTGTTCGACCCGAAGCGCCTCGGCAGCCGTTGCTTTTTCTCGCAACACTCCGAGCGACTGCTGGAACTCGAACGCGTTGTTTTTCGATAGCTCAATCCGATGTTCGATCTGAGCCAAAGACTCGCGCGCTTGAAGGACATTCTTCTCGCGTTCGTTCGCATCCACCATCAGCTGTTGCAGCGTGAGTTCTAGCCCATCATGCCGTTGCTCCAGTCTCGCCAGGATCACCTTCTGGTCGTTGGCGACCACCTGTCGACTTTGCACATCTCCTTGGATCGTTGCTCGCTCCTCCTTGAGTGTGCGCAATTGGTTTTCGGCATTGTTGCGGATCGTTTCCGCGGTTTGGCATTCCGATTCCGACTCGCGCGCGAGGATCTCGATTTCATCGATGCGCGCGGTGGCTCGCTCGATCTGCGCTGCGATTTCAGTGATCCTATCGACCGCAGTGGCTCGGCGCTGCGCGAACGATTCCTCGTGAACCTCCATGCGAGATAGCTCTTGTGAAGCAATTCGTTCGATCTGCTCCAACGATTTCAGCGTTTGCTCGTATTGGAGAGTTTCCGCTTGGAGCGAGGTCATTTCACTGGAGGCGATCGCGAGCTCTGATTCCAGTTGTTGAATTTCTTCTCGAGCGATCTGCATCTCCGTTCGACGCGAGATCAATCCCAGCCCCGCTTGTAGCGAGCCGATCGTGATGCTTCCGTCGCTATCGACCAGCTGGCATTCCGCCGTGACGAAGCGAAGCCCAGCCCCTCGGAAGTGACTGAGTTCCAACGCAGTTGCTAAAGAATCGACAAGCCATGTGGTTCCGAGCAATGCGCGTATCAGAGGTTCATACTCCGGCGCGTATTGGGTCAATCGATCTGCTCGCCCGATGATGCCTCGCAAACCGTCGAGCTGAATCTTTTCCCCGGTCCTACGATTGGGAAGTCGATCGAGCCTCAAGAGGGTGACCCGCCCATCGACGGCCAACGCTCCTTGATGAACCCAGTCGACGATTTGCCCGTCGCTCAACACGATCGCATCGACCAACGGACCGAGGGCGACGTCTAGGAGAGGGGCCAAATGCATTTCGCTCGAGATGATATCCGCGACCAACCCACGAACCGTACTCCAGGCATTGGTCGATTGGGGATTGGTCGAGGAGGCGTTTCCTCCCTGATCTGAGGATTGCTGATTCGATTTCGCCAATCGAAGGAGCTGTTGTCCACCTCGTCCGTGCCCCGCGAATTGATCCTCCAATTGGGTGAGGACCGTCAGACGTTCTCGAACTCCGTGGACCTTTCCTTGCAATGCCGCGAATTGTTCTTGCCGCTCGAACATCTCCTTCCGCTTCGACTCTAATCTCTTTTCCGCGTCGCTCCGGTCTCCCTTTGCGTTGTCCGCTTTGAAGCGAGCTTGCTCGGCATTCGCCTGCATCTCGGAGACTTCCGATTCGAAATTCGCCAGCTCAAGCCGTGCGATCTCTTCTTGAGTGCGCCACGACTCGATCGAGTTTTGAAGTTGCTCGATATGAAACTGATGCCCAACGATTTTGGATTTCAGTTCATGAATAGAGTTGGTGAGGGAGGCGAGTTCGATCGATTCCTGATCGATTTTAGAATCGAGTTCACGGAGCGACCCTTGCGCGATCGTTAGTTCGGATTCTCGTTGCTCGAGAAGTTCCTTGGCTCCTTGTTTCTCCTGAACGAGTGTCTCGAGCTCGATGCGGCGAGATTCGGTTTCCTCTACTGAACTGGAGGCTCGCTCTTGCAGGGCGACAAGTCTTTCCTCGATCAGAGACCGTTCGACCTCAAGTTCATCCGCTCGTTCGATCGCGGATTTGTAGCCACTCTCGGCTGCGATCGCTTCTCGCTCCGCCGTCATGAAAGACTGCTGTAGTTCGGCTAGGGCCGACTGAAGTGTTGCAAGGTTTTGCTTCTCGACCTCTGCGGTTGCTTCAAGTTCGGTCAACTTGACTGCAAGTTGCTCTTTGGAAGTCTCCGACTCCGCGAGTTGGGTTTGCAACGATCGTCGTTGATCGCACAGGAGTTGATACTCTACCCATCCTAGTTCCCATCGCTTCGTTCCCAGTTGTTGGGAGACTTCGCGATAGCGTTGCGCTTTGGTCGCTTGGCTTTTGAGAGTTTCCAGGCGACGTCGAACTTCATCGACGATGTCCCCGAGACGAACCAGATTTTGATCGACTCGTTGGAGCCTTCTCTCCGCTTCGACTTTCTTCGCTTTGAAGCGAGAGATCCCCGCAGCTTCCTCGAAGATTCCGCGGCGGTCTTTGGCGGACGCCTGCAGAAGTCGGTCGACTTTCCCCTGCTCGATCAGGCTGTAAGCGTCGACACCGACCCCGGTACCTCGGAAGAGATCCTTGACATCTTTGAGACGGCAAGGTTGTCCGTTGATCGCGTATTCCCCTTCACCACTTCGGAAGACGCGACGGCAGACGTGGACTTCGTCGGCATCGTTGTGAAAGATCTTGGTCGAGTTATCGAGGACCAAGACCACTTCGGCGCTGTTGGCTGGCTTGCGACCACCTTCTGCGGAACCTTTGAAGATCACGTCCGCCATGTCGGCCCCTCGAAGGGCTTTGGCGCTTTGGGCACCGAGGACCCATTTCACCGCGTCTACGACATTTGATTTGCCCGACCCGTTGGGGCCGACGACCACGGTGATCCCCTCCGGGAAATCGAACCGCGTTTTGTCGGCAAAGCTTTTAAAGCCAACTAATTCAAGGGCCTTGAGCATGGACAGGTCCGGTTACTTGAGGGAGTCCCAATCGATGTCGGGGAGGTCCGAAGAACCTACGTTGGTACTCGTCGCTCGTTTAACGCTGATCGATTCCTCGACCATCTTGGATTTTTGATCCATGTCGGTGATGGGGAGTCTGTCGTCCGTGGATGTTGAAGTCGTTGTCACCGTGCTCTTGCTGAACCAATCGGGGAAGCTCCACCAAGATTTAGGTTCTACTTCACGCGTTTTCGAATCGACTTGAACGAGCGAGACGCTTTCGGTCTCTCCTTCGGAGGCATCTCGTTTGTAGATCCGGCCGGCGACGGGGCGTGGGTTGAAGGCGATGGGAGACGCGATCCCTTTATGGATTTGGAGTTGATCGAGCGTTTGAACGAAGTCATTGTAGCTGGCACCGAGCGCACCGAGTTCGCGCAGCACCGTCAGGAGCTCCGCTTCGACGATCGCATCGGCGACTTCTCCGGAGGATCTCTTCACGATTCGAACTTGGTTCCCCATGATCGGCGTGATGGAAACGGCAGCGGTGGGGGAGAGTGGTTGTGTCAGTCGGATCGTGGAGGGTGGGCCGAAGACGACGATCTCCGGTCTTTGTTGCAATGAAACGGCGACGAGTGGAGTGTCGCTCGGTATCTGGATCAAGGAGGTGTTCTTCCCCAAGCGTTCCCCCAATACCATCATGTCGTTTTCGTCTCGGTTTCGCATCGCCAAGAACGCACCGTAGCGGAGTTCTGGGCTCGGCTCTTGCAAGAGTCGCTCGAGCATCTCGCGCCCCGATGCGTGCGAGGTTACCGAAAGGCCGACTAAGCAGAGGGGGCGAAAGGCAGCTTCTTTCTTAGCGATCTCCGCGAGGACCGGGGATGCTTCCTTGTGGTCGAGATACGCGAGAGAATAGGCAGAATAGAATCGAATCTCGGTATCGATGGAGGAGAGGCCGGATAGGAGGACCTCAATGGCCTCGGGGGTTCCGAGGGACTCCAATTCGGCGGCAGCACGACGGGCGGTCGTTCGGTCCTTGAGGAGTTTTTTGCATCCTTCGAGTCGCTGGTTCCGTTCTTGCTCATTCTCTTTGTATCCCGTCGTTCGAATGACGGTGGAGAAGTGATCCACGTCGAATTGGTATTTCGGAGGGAGGGTGAGTAGAACCTCGAAGTTGTTCTTCCCTTCCGCGACCATCTTTTGTTTTGCGGAGTCGTGGAAGTAGAACCGTTTGTTGATCGCTTCTGCCAGTTCGTGCGCGACAAACACGTGTTTGTACTCCGGTAGCAGGAGCAGGCTCAAGCGACGCGGCTTGATGATCCGTCCACCACCGACGATCACTCCCGCTAAGGGGTTGGGTGCTTGTTTGGTGTAGGACTCGGGAAGAGTTACCAGTTCTCCGGCTGCAGTCGCTTTATCCTCGCTCGTTTTAACTTGCCCACCTAAATAGGCCATTTCTCGGAGGTTTGCTTCGAGAAGGGTTCCCCCTGCGAGGTCGGTCGCCATGCAATCGGGAGCGCACTGCACATCGATGTCGAGAATATCCCCTTTCTGTGCTCCTGGATCGGTGAACGCCTTCGCGATGATCAACGCGGTGTGGGGGGAATCCAGAAGTTGTTCGGGGGCATGAGCCTCATGGCGTCGCATTTCGTCGAGGATCGTTTTGCGGGCAACGCCCGGTTTGACAATCCCGCCGGTCCCGTTGAGTTGGGTTACCAGTCCATAGGCTTGGTACTTATGGATTTCGATTCCGGAGACGCTTGAGACTTCGCCGATCAATCGAGGGCGGTTTGGATCGGCGAGAAGTTTTTTGATCCGTTTGGTATCTTCGATAAACTGCGAGTTCTCGTCTTGGTTCTTTTTCTTGAACCAGGATTGGCAGCCTATTGAGGCGGGAACGAACGAAAACAGGCATCCGATGAGGATTAGTTCCTTAAAAGCGGATTGTTTGCGTCGGTCCATCGGTCGTTCCTAATTGGCAGTCCTTCCCCACGGGAGCTTCCTTGCTCCAAAATCGCAGAGTCCCC
>CAYMXM010000279.1:0-6665 GCA_964394065.1 uncultured Pirellula sp.
CCTCGCTTACGCCACGGGTTGTGATGGGGGGACGCTTCGCGTCCGCCCTCTTACCTCCGATGCGTCAGGCCACCCCCAGCCCCTCTTCCCTAAAAGGGGCGAGGGAGCGGAAATCTAAATCGGACAAAAAACGCTCAATTTCCAAGAGAAAAATGCTTCACAGCGTTTCGCTACGCGGCTAAGCCTTGAAACCTTCGAGCTTGGCGAGAAGTCCATCGACAGCTGGTTTGAGAACGTCTTTGACACCAGGGAGCTCCAAGAGCTTATCCAAGGTGGGCTTCAAAGCCTGCGTCGTCGATGCGAAATACTTAGCGACCGCTGCCTTGGCTTCCGCAGGAAGACCGTTGAAAGTTTCTTGGATGCTACCAAACTTGTTGGTGATATCGCCGAAAGCAGGAAGGGCAGCCGTGGCGGAGTCCGCGTCTTTAATGCCAGCTAATGCACTGGACATTTGGCTAAAGGCGGCGCTGATATCGGTGACAATCGATGCCCCTGGGCTACCAGCTGGCAAGGCGCTGAGAGACTTCGAGACCTCGTCGAGTTGCCCCTTGAAAGCATCGGTGGAGCCTTGGAAGGTGTCCAAGACCGCGTCCTTTGCATCCCCAGCCTTTTCCTTCAGAGCGTCGACGGCTCCCTTGGCAGCTTCACCGGTCGCTTCCGCAGCTCCCTTAGCAGCTTCTACCGCGTTTCCAGCAGCTTCCTTCGTTGCTTCAACGGCATCCTTGGCGGTTTCGACGGCAGCCTCTCCGGTTGCCTTTGCAGCTTCGACAACTTCCTTTTTGGCTTCTTCAGTCTTCTTCGCTGCTTCTGGTGTGCAGCCGACGAATGCAGCCGAGCAAACCAAAGCAGATGCCATGAATGTCCATGAACGTTTCATCGTAATCTTCAACCTTTCAAATCCTGCGTTATGCAGTATTCCAATTTTTACTAACGAACCCAACAGCTAGTGACGTTTCACTAGTTCCAGCGGTTCCATAACATAATAGATTTAACGCACAACTGGAATTATTCAAGGCGTTTGACTACGCCGCGTTTGCGTTTTCTATCGTCGGAGGGACTTTAGCCCCTTTTTTTCGTCGAGGACGGACGACTTCTAGAGCAACGCAGTAGTCGAGATTGGGACGGAAGATCGTCAACAGAGCGAGCGGCACAAACCATGCCAGATACACTCCCCCTCCAAAGCCGTGCCAACATTGTGTCGCTGCCATCAACGCTGCCGAACAACTCATGAGCGTGGCAAGGCTCTTCTGCGCCGGCCATGCCACAAACGAAACGCTCAAAAGCGCAAAAAGAAGAATCAATGGGAGCCGCATCACGGGATACCAGCCCAATCCCCAAATCCCATCCATGCCGGTCATCGCAATTTGCTTAACACCAAACATGTACCCCAAATGTTGCGGGATGTTGTTGGGCTGTAGAACCACCATCACGATGACCAACGAAAGGATCGACGTCGCAAAACCTGCACTGAAACGTCGAATGCCTCGCTGCCAATAGAAACTGCACCAAAGAGGGAGCAAAGAAAAGGGATAGTAAACGACACCCGCGGCACACCCAAGGCAAAGTCCAGCCGCGAAGGGTTGACGATACAGCAGCACCGCCAGAAGCAACAAAGCGCTCGGCACTACATGGTCGACCCGACCGGTCATATACGCGGTGTACGGAAGTAACAAATAAAGGGTCGCAGCTCCCACCCCCGTTTTGAAGTTCCCGAAATGCCAATAGCCAATCGCGACAATGCTAAAAACAATCGCCAAGTTTGCGACGATCGAAATCGTCCTGGAAAGGAAAAGCTTCAACCGCGACGGGCCCCCCCCTCCGTTCCGTTCGTCAGGTTCCGCCATCGGAACGGTCGAAATATCCGGAAGGGCGGACATGAGGATGTACCCAGGCCCACCATTGGGGGCATCGCTCTGGGGAGAAGAAGGCTGGCTGACCGCAACATTGACCAAAAGGTAAACCAACATCGATGTCCCGAGGAACAACATTCCCCCACTGCTCAAATTCGGATCGAGCATCGGTCGCCGAACGATCGCCGTGTCGAGCAGCATTCGCACGACGAGGAGACTCGCGACGATAATAAGCCATAGATAGCCGTAATAAAGAAGCGTTGGACTACTTACCGACTTCTGAAAGGGAACTCGTTCCACTTCAGCCTCTCCCTTGGGAGGAGATTCTTCTGTTACGCCGGCTTCGGGAAGCTCCCCGGCCGACGGTTCGTTTTCGTCCGCGGTCCTCTTTTCCTCACTTCCTTCGACAACAACGGTGAGTTTGTCCGCTGGAAGGGGCGACTCCTTAGGAGTGCGACTCCCCTCGTAAACCAACATGAGTCCCGGCGTGAACAAGAGCACCAGTAGAATATCCAGGTTTCGGAGGGACCAAAACCGATGGAACATCAAGAATAGACCGATCGCCAGGAATGTTGACAGAAACACCCATGTCGGAGGCTCGAGCCGAAGGTAGTGCGAGAGAAAGTCGGTCATATCGATAGCATGCGCGATGCGTCGAAAAAGTACAACATCATCACAAGTTGCTCCTGGCGTAGAGCCCCAACGATCCATTATCTTCAAGACCAGCAGATAATATAACTCGGGAAGGGAACCATGAAAGCGCTTGTAAAAGGGAAACGGGACGTCGGGCTGGAGCTCCGAGAAGTGGATATGCCCAGCATTGGAATCAACGACTGTTTGATTCGAGTCCTTAAAACAGGGATCTGTGGCACCGATCTTCACATCTACAACTGGGACTCCTGGGCTCAAAAGACCATTCCCGTTCCGATGGTGGTCGGGCACGAATTCGTGGGAGAAATCGTCGAAGTCGGATCGAACGTTACCGATTTTTTTCCCGGGGAGATCGTTTCCGGAGAGGGGCACGTCGTCTGCGGGCTTTGCCGAAATTGTCTAGCCGGGAGGAGGCACCTTTGCAAAAACACCTCCGGCGTCGGGGTCAATCGAACGGGTGCTTTTGCCGAATATATTTCTCTCCCGATGACCAATATTTGGCATCATAAACCCGGAATCGATCTGGAAATCGCCTCGATTTTCGATCCGCTTGGCAATGCCGTTCACACGGCATTGCGTTTCGACTCCCTCGGCGAAGATGTCCTAATCACCGGTGCTGGGCCGATCGGGCTCATGGCGATTGCTGTGGTTCGCCACGCTGGGGCACGACATGTCGTCGTCTCCGATCTCAACCCATTCCGACTGGAACTTGCGCGTAAACTCGGCGCTTCAGCGGCGGTGGACCCGAGAGAAAAAAGGTTGGAACAAGTTCAAAAGGAACTCAACATGCGAGAAGGGTTCGACGTGGGGCTCGAAATGTCGGGCTCCCCCGCTGCTCTACGATCGATGCTGGAGAACATGTGCCACGGAGGAAAAATTGCCATGCTCGGAATCCCCTCGGAACCCATCGCGATCGACTGGAACCTCGTCGTCTTCAACATGCTGACGATCCAAGGGATCTACGGCCGTGAAATGTACGAGACTTGGTACAAGATGAGCGTCTTGATCGAAAGTGGACTCAACATCGCCCCCGTGATCACCCACCGATTTCCCTATCAAGAATTCGAAAAGGGATTCGAGGTCATGCAAAGCGGCATGTGCGGCAAGGTCGTGTTGGATTGGGGCCAGAAGTAGACGGAATTCATTCCGATAAACAACCCCTCCAATCCCCCCCCCCTACCCACGCGGTGAGCCCTTCATAGCACCTTTTGATGCTCTTATCGACTACGAAGAAACTTGCTCAACCGCGGAAGATCGTCGGTGCCTATTAAATCGACACTTGCCGATTTCAATTCTTGCCATAGTTGTTCCGATTCTGGCGTAGCCCAGAAACGGATGCGACGTCCCTTCTCGTGAGCTTTGATCGTGATCTCCCGTAGCTTTGTCTGTTCCGCTTCAGTGATCGGTTCTTTCCCTTGGTATCGAAAATGAAGCCGCCAATTATCGCTAATGAGAGGCATGAGCGAAGAGGATAGATCGCTATCCAAGTCGCTCAAGCGACCGTCGATACCGACGTAGCGTGGGTTGGAGGCCTTGATCTCGGGGATAGGGCGATTGCCGCTGACGATGACCGTCACAGCGCGCTCGACATGCTGACCGCCCACCGTCTCCGAGATCATCTTGGAGTAGGGTGCAAGCTGACGATGAAGTTCCGAATAGGTCGCTGCTCCTTCACTCTTGATATCGACCAACAAGGTGACATTCCCCCCACCAGGATAGATGCTTCCTCCATTTCGTTGAAAACGATCGTACAGTGGCTCAAGATACAACGCTTTGAGTGTCCGGTTGGGTGCTGTATCCTTCATGTCGTGCGCCACCAGCAACTCCCCCTTCACGAGAAACAGGTCCGCTTCGATGCTCGTGAATCCCTGATCGAGTGCGTCCAATAGAGGCCGAAGATGCTCGTAATCATTGTGAGCATGAGCATTCGAAAGAGGGCGAACCGGCTCTTCGCCAATCACTCGTTCGACCGGATACGCACTAGCCAGCACCACAGCAATCGTTGCTACCCCGAAGAAGCACATTTTGCGAAGTGGTACGCGAGCTGTTTGCTCAAAGGAGATCATCATGTTTCGAATCCACTTTTCCGTGGGAGAGGATATGTTCTTTCATGCGGTTACCTTTTTAAGAAAAGGATCCGCAGATTGCGCCGATTTTCGCAGAAACGTAGGGTGTGTGAAGTGGCCGCCTTCGCCAGCAGGGCGAGAAAAATAATTTCAGTCGAGACTGGATTTCAGGGTAGCAAAATACTACCCTTGAGTTGGAGGAACAACCCATGGGGCAAGAAGTTCGATCGCTATCCAGACTCTTGTCGGAAGTGGAATCTGCCAAAGGTCGCACGCGACTTGAGACCATTTTAAACCAACGACCTTATCCACATTACAGGGGAGTTCCTGAGCATCCGAAGCTTGTTTGTCGCATTGAAGAGGATGGTAGAGAGACTATTGGCCATTTCGTGGGACGTGAATTTAAAGCGATTGAGGTCAAGCATTGAGGGCTGGCGCACGGTTGGTAAAGGAGTTTGCAGGTGGCTGAATCGCAAAGCGATGATCTGGTTTGGAATCGCGTAGCGATGGCAGCGCATAGCTGCGGGCGTAAGCCCGCAGTTGGACGGTTGATCGTGGTGAGTTTGCTTGTCGGGTTATTCCTCGCTCCGACTCCCTACTCTTGGGGGCAAACGGATTCATCACCCACTTCCGAGGTTCGTTGGAGTCGATCGCGTGGCGAGGATTGGCCACGAATGCTTGGCCGTCGTTACGATTCGACCTCCCAAGAAACGGGGATCCTGAAAGACTGGGGAAAGGATGGGCTTCGGATCGTATGGAGCGCGCCGACCGGTGTTGGCTACGGAAACGGAGTTGCGGCCGCTGGGCGTTGGTTTCAGTTCGATCGCTTCGGCGACAAGGAACGACTCACTTGCCACCACGCGGAGACGGGTAAGGTTCTCTGGACTTGGGAGCATCCAGTTGTTTATTCCGATGCCTATGGATACAACAACGGGCCTCGGTGCAGCCCAGTCGTCGATGACGATCGAGTCTACGTCTATGGAGTGACCGGTACGCTCGCTTGCTTGGCGACTACGGATGGAAAACCTCTATGGGTGCGAGATGTGAACGAGGAGTTCGGTGTGATTCCCAACTTTTTCGGTGTCGGCGCATCCCCTTTAGTCTATCGAGATCTGCTATGGGTCATGGTGGGTGGTTCTCCCAAAGAGGAGAGTCAATCATCTCGCGCTACCCTCAATGATATCCCGGCAGCCAAACCCTCCGGTTGTGGTATGGTTGGATTCGATAAACGGACTGGCGAAGTTCGACAACAAGTCGGCGATTACTTGGCCAGCTATTCCGCTCCGGTCGTTCGAAACTGGAACGGAAAGGATCGCTGCTTGGCCCTGATGCGCGAAGGTCTGATCAGCTTCGACCCGAGCAACGGATCCAACGAACTATTCTTCCCATGGAGATCGAAATCTCTCGAAAGTGTGAATGCAGCTTCTCCGGTTTTGGTCGACGACCATATCTTGATCGGCGAAGCCTATGAGATCGGAGGAGTGCTCCTTCGAAGTGATCGCGATGCCCTCACTTCGGAGTGGTCCGACCCGACGCTTCGCAAAGATCAGCAGATCCGCCCCCACTGGACCAATCCACTGGTGATCGGAAAGGATGTATTCCTAAGTAGCGGTCGCAACGGCCCTGACACCGATCTTCGATGCGTCCGCTTCGAGAAGGGGAACGGGGAAACTTGGTCTGCAAATACTCGTTGGTCGGTTCGCAATCGCAATCGAATGACAGGAATCGCAATCGATGATTGCTTCCTTTTGCTCGGGGAGTATGGCTCGCTTCATTTGGTCGCCGCGAACTCCGAACGTTTGCAAGTCCTCGCGGAAATGGACTTGAACGAAAAAACCGAGCCGATCACCGGAGCTCCCTACATTCAAACTCCCAGCTGGGCTCCTCCAGTCGTTTCGCACGGCCTACTCTACGTGAGGGGCGCGGATCGTGTTATCTGTTTAGAATTGATTCCGTGAGCAAAATTAAGAAGTGCAAGTGAGCCCGGAGGGCGGTACATCTTTGCCGGTGGTGTAAACCACCGGTAATTAGGCAACACTCTCGCTTCAGCCCGGAGCGACGGTCTTATTTTGGGTCAATAACCGAATCGCAAAATTGG
>CAYMXM010000280.1:0-6665 GCA_964394065.1 uncultured Pirellula sp.
ACACTTCTACCCCTCACCCCCAGCCCCTCTCCCCTAAAAGGGGCGAGGGGAGCAGGTATCTAACTATTCCGGTTTTAACTCTGCGCCTCTCCGCGTCCTCTGCGGTTCAATGGATACTCCCTCTTCCTCAATGCTCAATGCTCAACGCTCAATGCTCATCCCTTACTGCTCATCCCTTACTGCTCATCCCTTACTGCTCATCCCTTACTGCTCATCGCTCACCCCTTGCTGCTCGATCTCGATTGCAACAAAGCCAGGGGCCTTTGCGTTCCGACGAACCAAGCGGGGAGGATCACGCTGATCAAGCAAAGAACCAACGCGATGGAAAACCCGAGGGCGACTTCTCGCACTGGAAAGGTCCATGGAGGAGGGCCAGCATAGAATCCACCGAAACGTGCGACCTCCAAACCACCCCAACCGGCGATGAGTCCAAAAGTCAAACTTGCAAGACAAGCGATGATCGCCAGGAACAGCCCTTCCGCTGTTACCCAACGAACCAAATACCAACGACTGAACCCGAGAGACCGAATCACTCCGAACTCCCAGCTTCGCATCCGCACGGAACTGAACATCGAACAGGCGACAGCGACAGCGAAAAGAAGCATCGCATAGAGGGGAAGATAACACATCCCCCAAAGCATCCCCGACGCGCGAATTCGAATTCCATCATCGATCCATTGTCTGGGAGTAAATTGCATCCAGGGTACTCCCTGGGCATTGCTCTGCGCAGACCCTTCAGCTCCCTGAACCGATTCGCCCCCCGTCGGGCCACCGACTTGAAAGGCGATGCTTTGGATTTCTTTCTCCAACCCGTCCAGGTCGGTTCCGGACTGAACATTGAACCAGCAGAACTTCGGCTCTGCTACCTTGAAATCAGTCTGCACTTTCTTCGCGTCTGAAAAGACGATTCCGCCCGTTCCACCATAACGTGTCCGCAAACCGGTAAACTTTGTCAACCAATGCCATCCGGTCATCCGTACGACACCGACGATCTTTAACTCGGTCGTCTCTCCAGGAACCACTTCGGCTGGCTTTCCACGTTGCCCCCCCGTAGAGATTGCAGTTCCGTCGACGTCGAGAGGAATAACATCCCCGATCGCCAGTCCCGATTGAATGATGAAGTCCTCCGAGACCACGCAACCGCTCGCATCGCGCATTTTCGGGATCGCTTCTTCTCGACTTCCTTGAACCCATTCGATCTTGATAAGAGGATCGGGGCCAGAGAAAGCCTTCTCCAAAGGTAAACCGATCACGATGAAGTTATCGCGATAACCTTGTTCGAGTTTCCCTGGTGCCTTTCCTCCCGGCCAAAGCAAACGACATTGGTCGGCATAGAGTGGCGTGATCGAATCAGCCTTGATCGATTTCAACTCCGACAGCCGACTCCAAAGTTCGCGGGGAATCGAACTATTCCCTTTCTCGGAATTTCGGATCGCAATGAAACCGTCCGGAATCCACTTCCCAGGGAGAAAGGTTTGTAGCATCGATCCTCCCCAAATCTGTGTTGCCAGGAGGAGGCTGAGTCCTACCGACAGCGCGACGGTCATCGACGTCCAGTGAGGGATTTTCGATTGCAATTCTCTGGTAAACTGCTCCGAATCGACGCCAAAGAGTTTACCGAGACCTCGACCGATCGAGGCGGCGCCAAAGTAAACGAACCAGGGGACAAGGCAAGCGATCCCCAAAAGGAAGCTGGGGTAAGCAACCCAACGAAACCAGGTGATGTTGTCGGGTTCGTTGCTTGTGAGCAGGCCCGAGGTTACGATTCCGCCGAACCCTAAAAAGAGGATTGCGAGGAACAGAGTCGTTGCCGCAAAGCTTCGACTCCAATTCAACTCTCCACCCGAAACCATCGCGTCGATCGGGGAAACACGGCACGCTCGCCAGATGGGAATCAAGGAAGCCCCGATCACACCGACGACAACGCAGATCGCACTGCTTCCTAGCGTGAACCAACCAGGTATCCATCGAACGTACTCCGCTCCGAGCTGCGTCTTTGTCACGTATTGAACGAACAAGTGACCTGCAAAGATCCCAAGGATCCACCCCAGGAGCCCAAGAAGAACCGATTCCAGAAGAAGCGAAGCGGCGATTTGACCTCGCGACCAACCGATGGCCCGGAGCATCGCCAGCTCTTTCACCCGTTCACGAACAGTCGCGTTCATCACCGCACCGATCACGATCAAAGATGCCAGGGAGGCGAAGAGGGCAACCGTCCAGGTCGAACTTTTCTTTTCCTCAAGAGTGCGGCTTTGCGCGAGACCTTTCTCGATCTCCGCTTCGTCGATCACTTGGTAAGGAAGTTTTGCGTTGTCGATAAAAGCGCGAATTGTTTCGAGAGACTGGGTGAGATCAGGGGGGGAGTTCGACTTCAGTGCCACCTGCAGATTGGTAGGTAGGAAATCGGTGCCGTGGATCCATTTGTGTTGCTCCGGATTGACATAGACAGCATCAAGGGGGAGGACGCCTACGTTCCGCATCGTCGGAACATCGGGTGGTTGCTCAACGATCCCAGCGATCGTCCATTCCGTTTGGGAGTGTTCCGTGGTAATTCGAACGGTGTCTCCTACGTTGGCGCCGAGTCGGGAGGCTACGTTTTCGCTGACCACGATGGCTTTGGATTCTGGTTCGTTACTTAGCCAGTTTCCTGCGGCAAGATCGTAAGGGGGGAGGAACCCCGTCGTGGTGATCAACGCTGGATCGAGAGGAGGCGCGCCGAGGATCGGCGCTCTATCTCGCATCAGCTTATAGGTGGTGCTGCGGTTCCCCGACTGAAGACTCATCGCAACGCGCGTTTGTTGTTGTGCGTTCACCTCGGAAACGTTGTCGAGTTGCGAAAGTTTGGTGATTGTTGCTTCGGGGATCCCTTTGCGGCCAAGAGTTGGAATCGAGCGATCGGTGGCTCCCGCGGGGGCGATGAAGGCTCCGAACCTCCCCATGTAGCTCTTGGCGTTTTGGTCCATGCTAGCGAAGAGGGTTTCGTATCCCCCCGCAAGCCAAACGATCGAACCGACCGACGCTGCGAGGGCAAGGAGGGTTGCTAGAAATCGAACCGGATGGTTTCGCTGTTGTTGGATCACCAACCTAAGTAACACGAATCACCTCTGGGGGTAGGCTTTGGACTCTGGGATGTTTGGCCGACACGTAAGCGAGGCTACACAATCACAACCCGACGCGTTAGCGAGGGACAGCGCTGGCAACCACACCTCAAGTGCAAGGTCTCGCAGCACGCCCTTCGCGCCTCAGGTGCGGTGGCATCCAACGCCTGAGACATTCCTGACAAGGGCCACGTTTGCTGGCGACGCAGTCCCTCGCTAACGCGTCGGGTTGTGATTGGGGGGACGCTTCGCTTCCCCCCGAAACTCCGATGCGTCTGGTTAGGCTGGGGGCGAAGGGAGCCGAGCCAAAAGCCAAGATAAGAAGTTTATGAGAGTTTTCGAATCCCCCTGAACAAGGATTGTTCAGGGGGATTGCGTGACCAAATTTTAGCCTTTCCTCGACAATTCTTACGCGGGCGCCTAACGTGAGAAATATGAGAAATAAATGAGTAGCCAGCCAGTTCTCGTGAGAGATAGCCAGCCAAAAATCGTTTTCGGATAACAACAATGCTTCCGGCTCCCCTGCGGGGTGGAGAAGGGGAAGTATTCCAGCAGTGTTTTTTGTCGTCTCAAATCTAGGTAGGCATCTTCAATGCGTATAAGCACCTCAAGGTTACGTATGGCACCTCTATTAGTCTCTTCAGGGAGTCTCCTGGCCGTTCCTTTGGGGGGGCGTCGGGGCTCATGGAAGAAACATGGTTTTACCCTTGTCGAGTTGCTCGTCGTCATCGCGATCATTGGAATCTTGGTCGGGCTCCTCCTTCCTGCCGTTCAAGCGGCACGGGAAGCTGCTCGTCGGATGCAATGCTCCAACAATCTCAAGCAACTCGGCTTGGCTCTTCACAACTATTCTTCTTCGTACAACGAAGCGATTCCGAATTCCGGATGGACCGGAACCGGCTACCCCAATGATCACACTCCGCAAGCGAAGTTGCTTCCGTTCTTGGAGCAAGCAAACCTTTCGAATCTCGTCGACTACGGGATTATCATGGGGCACCCAGCACAGGTTGCGTTGCCGGAAGCTCTACGCCCAGCGGCCCAGACACGGATCTCATTTTTTGAATGCCCAAGCGACGCGGGAGCGGCGCTCAATTCAGTGACCGCAGCGGGAACGACCTTTAACATTGCCGGAACCAGTTACGGCGGTAATCAGGGGGATGGTCAAGATCACGTCTTTCACCCTGGTAACGGAACTCCTTCGAACGGACTCTTCTGGGTCGGTGCGAGGATGAAGCTAGGGAGTGTGTCGGACGGTACTAGCAACACCATCCTCTTCGCTGAATCGACCATCGGTATGGGGCCGGCACCTGCCTTAGGGACCACGATACCGGATGTGCGGAAGTATCGAGGGCGACTGAGCGCGTTCGATGCTGTTGCAGCGACAGCGGCTGTAGATGCTGGACCTACGAGCGTGCTCCCCCTGTTGGCTGGATGGGATGTGGCACGTCATCAGTATTGGCTTCGCGGAAGCGTTCCGAACGGCCCAATTATGAACGGGTACATCACTCCTAACTCCAAAGCTCCTGACTTGGTTTTCAATTCGGCCAAAATTACAGCCGCCCGTAGTTACCATACTGGCATGGTGAACGTCGCGCTCGTGGACGGGAGTGTGCGCGGTGTCAGCGACGGGATCAGCAAAGAAATCTGGCGAGCCTCTTGGACTCGATCTGGCGGAGAAGTCCAAACCGTATCGACCGCCGATTAAGGGAGGCTCCCGAGATAACTTCTGTTTTTAGTCTCGGCTCGCATTGCGCTGGGCTGTCAAAAAGTTGATGTTGTGAGGATTTAAGTTTGCGCAAGATTGGTTCCATGATTCGCTTCTTGTCCGACTGGGGCTCGTCCCCGTCGGACACTGCTTTGGAGCCCTAGTAGGCGTCCCTCCCGCGCGCTCCCTTCCCGCCGCGCAGCGGCGGAGGAAGGAATTGGTCAACATTTCTAGCGATTCTACCCCTCACCCCCGGCCCCTCTCCCCGAAGCGGGGCGAGGGGAGCAAAGTTCTAAAGCGCAGCGCGTACTAGCGCGCCAAAGCGGCGTCCGACGGGGGCGAGTCCCGGTCGGACGGAAGAGCATCCTGAGGCATAAAAAAGGACACTCAAAAAATTACGTCAACACCAATCTTTTGACAACCCATCGCTTTGTATCTCTGCTCCCCTCGTCCAACACCGTTAAGCATTTTTGAGAGAGGGAGATTTCCACCTTAACTACAACCCTTCCACCGTGAACCCATCTCGGTAGGTGCGGCGGAGCAGTGCGTTGGCTTGCTCATGATTGGGAATGGCAATTGCCTCTGGATCCCACTCGAAGGTGTTCTGAGGGAAACGGTTGGCGAGGACTCCGAGGAGGACGGCTTCGGTCAAAGGGCCTGCGTAGTCAAAGTTCGCTGTCGTGGGAGCACCTCCCAAGCAAGCGTCGACGAACAAGTGATAGTGATTCCCATGGGGGGCTTGCTCGATTTTGGTCTCTTTGAAATCGGGTTCCGGTAAAAGAATCGGCTGGGCGACGTGGGGCAGAAGGACATATCCCTTCTCCCCAATAAACATCGAGCCTTGATCTGGAAGCCCGATTTCCTTTCCTTCTTTGTCGTGTTGTTTTGGCCACTTCGAGACATCGGGCATCAATCCACCATCGCTCCAAGTCAACACGAAACCATCGGTCGTGAATGGGGACTCCCCGAACGTAAAGTGGGTTTGGTTTTGCATCCCGAAGGAATCCTTCGGGGGTGGGGGGCTTGAGGAGCGAATCGACTTCGGTGCAGCAAGTTGCAATGCCGTAAAGACTGGGTCGAGAATGTGAATCGCCATATCCCCCATCGTACCGCAACCAAAATCGTACCAACGTCTCCAATTCGATGGGTGATAGTGCCCCGACGCATAGGGACGCGAGGGGGCTGAGCCCAGCCAAAGATCCCAGCTCACATGTTCGGGGATCGGGCTTTCTTGAGGAGTCGGTCCATCGTATCCCCAGGTCTTGCTGCTCCAGGAGTGGACCTCTTTGACCTTCCCAATCGCTCCGCTTTGAACCAATCGAACGGCAGTTCGATAAGCAGTACTCGAGTGGACCTGCGTCCCCATCTGAGTTACGACTTTTGCCTTCGTAGCGGCGAGCCGAAGCTGTCGAGCTTCGTAGACGTCATGCGTCAGGGGTTTCTGGCAATAGACATGCTTTCCCTGCAACATCGCAGTCATCGCAGCCGGCGCATGGGTGTGATCCGGCGTAGAAACATTCACCGCGTCGATCTGGTCGTGCATCCCGGCAAGCATCTCTCGATAATCAGCAAAGATTTTTGCATCCGGATGACGTTTCCTGGCCGCTTCTAGACGGACCGCGTCGATATCGCAGAGCGCAACCACCTTGACTTTGGGGTGGGAGCTGAGGGATGCCAAATCGGAAGCCCCCATCCCCCCGACACCGATGCTAGCCAATCGCAATTCGTCTGCAGCGGGGCCAACGCTTCCCAAAGCCGAGTGAACCGAACGCATCGAAGCAGCCGCAAGCGCACCCGCCGAAGCCGTTTGCGTGAGGAAGCGTCGACGATGAAGCGAACGGGAATGCTGATTATTGGTCATC
>CAYMXM010000281.1:0-6661 GCA_964394065.1 uncultured Pirellula sp.
AAGAATGACACGTCTGGTCACTTCTGCCCCCTCGGTGATTTTGCTCTTCATTAATTCGTGAGATTCGTTCGATTCGTGGTTTATCAACCGCCGAGAGCTTCTCACCGCTTGCGGGGGCTTGAAGTAGCCCTGAGATGGGACAGAGAAGGGCGTTCGTTGGGGGCTTGAGATGGAGGCGTTGTTTAACGGAATGAATTCCGTTCTACATTGGGGGGCAGCCCCATCTGGTACAATGAGGCTCCCAACTTAAATTCCTCTCCAACCTAAAGCTCTTGTATCGCACATGAAAGCAACCTTCCTTTGGTTCGCATCGTTGTTGATCGGTTTTCTCTCGGTGCAAACCCTTCAAGCTCAAACTTTGGCACCCGCATCGCTAGCGCCGAGTGCACCGCCAGACTTCCAACCCACACCCCCATCGACGGGGGTACAGCCGAACTTTGTTTTGATTCTTGCCGATGACCTCGGGATCAACGACCTGCATTGTTACGGAAGAGACGAGCATCGCACTCCACATCTTGATGCTCTCGCAGAAAGAGGGATTCGGTACACGAGCGCCTACTGCGGACTTTCGATTTGTTCGGCTTCCCGCGCGGCTCTGATGACCGGAAAGTCTTCCGCTCGACTTCATCTCACGACCTTTCTCCCAGGTCGAGCTGACAACCCCGCGCAAAAGGTTCTCAACGCGCGCATTCAATCGGCCCTCCCCGCAGAAGAACGGACGATTGCGGAGGAGCTTCAAAAGGTGGGATACCGCACCGGGCTCTTCGGGAAATGGCATCTGGGGGGTGGGAAAAGTAGTGCTGCAAACCAAGGCTTTGAAGTAACCTTCGAACCGAAATCCCAGGGGGCGCTCAACGATGAAGAAGGGGCCAAAAACGAGTTCGCGATCGCGAAACGGGCCGCCGAATTCATACGGACCGAATCGGACAAACCCTATTTCTGCTACATCCCCCATCACTCCCCTCACATTCGACTGGAAGCGACCGACGAAGCCATTCAAAACCACAGCGAGGCGTTCAATCCACTCTATGCTGCGAATATCGAATCTCTCGACAAGGCTGTCGGAATCGTCCTAGAAGCGATCGCTTCCCAACCTTCATCTCGCGAGACCTATATTCTCTTCACAAGCGACAACGGTGGGCTGCACGTTCCCGAAGGGCATCAAGAGCCCGTCACTCACAACGCACCCTTCCGGGCCGGCAAAGGTTATCTCTATGAAGGTGGCCTACGAGTCCCTTTGATCGTCGCTTCGTCGAAACAATCCGTTGCACCGAACCGAACAGAGGTTCATCCCGTTTCGCTCATGGATATCATGCCAACCTTCTTGAGCTTAGCAGGGGTCGATGTTGCAAAGACGCAGGGACCACTCGATGGCGTCAACCTGAGCGAGAACTGGATTCAGCAAAAGCCCCTTCAAGATCGTGCCTTCGGCTGGAACTTCCCGCACTACACCAACCAAGGGAGCCGACCTGCAGCGGCGATGCGCATTGGTTCGTGGAAACTCGTGCTGCAGTACGAAGACAACTCCGTCGAGTTGTACAATCTCGAATCTGATATCGCCGAGTCGAACGATCTAGCGAAGGTTCAACCGGAGGCTGCCGACGCCCTTCGAATCGGACTGGAGAAATGGCTCGATTCCGTCGGAGCCCAACGTTGCCAGCCGAACCCCGAGTTCGATGCCAATCTTCATGCGGAAATCTACAAAGCCTACGATAGTTCTCTCCTAAAAGGGGACCGGGGCGCAGTCCAGCTTGGAGAAGAGTGGAAACCTTGGAGGGAGAAAATGGGGCAGGCAGGTCGGAATCGAAAACCTGTATTGAGAACACCGCAAGGCGATATCGAACTCATGGCGCGGGATGCCACGACGCACGGGAGCAAGCTGCGCTACGAACCGGAACCGAATAAGAACGTCCTTGGCTATTGGACCGACCCTAACGACTGGGCCCACTGGAACACGGAGGTCGAGCGGGGAGGGAGATATGAGGTGGAGGTTCAAATCGGTTGCGGGCTGGGGCAAGGTGGTTCGAAGGTCGCGATCCACGGGAACGGGCAATCGCTCGAGTTTGAAGTCCCGGATACGGGGCATTTCCAGAACATGATCTACAAGACGATTGGGGAGTTGGAGTTGCCTCAAGGAGAGGTCCAAATCGAAGTCCGTCCGATTTTGAAGAGGAAAGATGCCGTGATGGATATTAGAAAGATTGTTTTGCGCCGGGTGGAATAATTTAACCACGGAACACGCGGAACAGACGGAAAGAAGCGTTGAGGAAGAAGAGAGGACCACGAATCTTACGAATCCAACGAATGAATTGGCTTTTTGCATCCGCTCCCCTCGCCCCGAAAATCACAACCCGTGGCGTAAGCGAGGGACAGCGCTGGCAAACAGGCTTCATCCATCCATTTGTTTCGTAAAAAATCCCCCCGATAATCGCGCCGAAATAGCTTTTCCGGGGCCGTTAGGATAGAATTTGCCGATGGAACCACTCGGCAGGGTTTACCCCTGCGCCCCCGTTCGGAGTTCCCTCCCACCGAGCGTAGCTCTGCTCACCCGTAACTTTTATTGAAACTTTCCAGGTGTAATAACCATGCGAATCATCCTGACGCTTGGGATCGTATCCATCGCATGCTGCAATTTATACGCAGATTCCTCACGACAGACGGAAGACCTAGGGGTCCAGTTTGAGCGGGAAGTGCGCCCCGTCTTGGTCGGAAAGTGCATCCAATGCCACGGAGCGACAAAGCAGGAGGGGGGATTGCGCCTCGATTCCCTGGAAGCAATCCTCGAAGGTGGTGACAGCGGCCCCGCGTTGGTCCCGGGAAAACCGGAAGAGAGCATCTTGATCGATGCCCTCAACCACAACGGGTTCGAGATGCCCCCCACCGGCAAACTCCCCGACGACACGATCGCGCAGATCGAGAAATGGGTCCATGCAGGCGCGTTTTGGCCGGAGACGAGCCAAGAGCTCCGCTCGACCGATTCGACGATCTCCGACGCCGATCGAAGCTGGTGGGCTTTCCAACCCCTGGCCCGTCCCGAAGTCCCCGCAGATCCTGACGATACCTGGTCGAAATCGGAGATCGATCGATTTGTCTGGAAGTCGTTCCGCGATCACCAACTCGCACCTTCTCCACAAGCCGACAAGACCACTCTCATACGACGGCTCTACTTCGACTTGATCGGGATTCCCCCCACTCCCGCCGAGATCGACGCGTTCGTCGCGGACGAATCTCCGGACGCATTCGATGCAACCGTTGAAAAGCTACTTCAGGATCCACGGTATGGGGAACACTGGGCTAGATTCTGGCTGGACTTGGTTCGCTATAGCGAGTCCGACGGCTGGAATTTGGATTCCCACCGTCCTCTCATCTGGCAGTACCGAGACTATGTCATCAATGCCTTCAACAAAGACATGTCGTACCAGCAGTTCGTCCTCGATCAATTGGCCGGTGATGAGTCGATCGAAGAACACCCGGACGGATTGATTGCAGCAGGGTTCATGCGCCTCGGCGTCTACGAGTACAACCAACGGAATGCTCGTGGGCAATGGAACGACATCATGAACGAGATGACCGATGTCGCGGGTGACGTTTTCTTTGGAATGAGCGTTTCGTGCGCCCGCTGCCACCAGCACAAGTTCGACCCGATCCCCCAAGCGGACTATTTCCAATTGCGATCCTTCTTCGAACCGGTTTGCTGGCGCGACGATCTGGTCGCGAACACCGAAGCAGAACAGAAGGAGTTCCAAGAGAAACAAGCGATCTGGGAAAAAGAGACCGCACCGATTCGAGCCAAAATTGCGAAGATCCTGGAGCCCTACGAGAAAGCTCGCTGGGCTCATTGCGTCTCCCTCTTCCCGATCGAGATCCAAGCCTGTTTCAACATGCCTCGAGACGAGCGAACCTCCTGGCAAGAGCAGATGGCTTACTTGATATCTCGCCAGTACATGGAAGAGGGTGGTGGGCCTTATAAAAAGATGACAAAAGAGGATATCGAGAAGCGAGATGCGTTGCTCAAGGAATTGGCGGAATTCGATTCCATCAAACCGGCTCCACTTCGCAAGGTGATGACGGTCACCGATTTCGATGGGCTACTCTCTCCGACTCGCATTCCCGACTCTCCATCCCTCCCACCCATTAAGCCTGGCTTTTTGGATGTGCTGAATGAAATTCCCGAACTACCCTCCCTTGTACAGGGGGATGCCAAACCAGGTTCGACCGGGAATCGAACGGCCCTAGCCAAATGGATCACCCATCCTAAGAATCCCCTGACGACGCGCGTAATCGTCAATCGAATTTGGCAGCAACACTTCGGTGAAGGAATCGTGAGAACGTCGAACGATTTTGGACGACTTGGCGATTCTCCTTCCCACCCTGAGCTCCTCGACTGGCTGACGATGGAGTTTATAGAAAACGGATGGACCTTTAAACATCTCCATCGAATGATGGTCCGCTCCGCCGTTTGGCAACAATCGGCGGTTCATCCTGAAGGGAATCGACAGCTGGCAGCCGATCCCGATGAAAAGCTCTTGTGGCGAGCTCGTGTCAGAAGACTGAAAGCAGAACAAATTCGGGATGCAATGCTCGTCGCTTCGAATGAGCTTTCGGCTACCGTCGGAGGAGCGAGCGTCGGAGAGGATAAGCCCCGTCGCTCCATTTACTTGACCAGCTTCCGGAACAAAAACGATACCTTCCTGCATGGCTTCGATGTTGCGAACGGACTTCAGAGTGTCGCTGTTCGAGACAACACGACGACTCCGACCCAGTCGTTGTTATTGCTCAATGGAAAGTACGCGCGCGGAAGGGCCGATGCTTTTGGGAAGCGACTGTTGGAACAGTACTCCGATCCAACCACCGCGATCATCATGGCGTTTCGATCGACTTGGGGGGTACCACCCTCCGAAACAGAACTTCACGAAGCCCAAGAGTTTGTGAAGCTCGGGGCGGGTGAAGATTCGCAGGGAATGGACACGACGAAGTTTCTCGATTTTTGCCATATCCTGTTCAACTCCAATCAATTCCTCTATCTAGAGTAAGGGAGCTTACCGATGGATCCAATCTCTTCGATGCTTCGCCGGACTTGGCTACAGCAAACGGGCGCGGGACTCGGCTCTATCGCCTTGAATTGGATGCTCGCTTCCGATTTGGCGATCGCTCAATCGCATCACAAGCCGCGCGCGAAAAGTATCATCTGGTTGTTCATGGAAGGTGGCCCAAGCCACCTGGATCTGCTCGACCCCAAACCACTTCTCAATGAACTCGATGGGCAGCAGCTCCCGAGCAGTTTCAAAGAGCCGATCATGGCGATGGGAGAAAAGGGCTCCCCATTGCTCGCCGCACCGCGCACTTGGACTCACTATGGCGAGAGTGGGATGGTCGCATCGGAATGGATCCCGCACATCGGTTCTTGCATGGACGACATCGCGGTGATCCGGTCCTGTTGGACCAACGGGATCAACCACGCTGGCGGTGTCTGTCAGATGAACACGTGCTTGAACATCGCCGGACGTCCTTCGCTGGGGGCTTGGGTCCACTATGGTCTCGGCTCGGCCAATGAGAACCTCCCAGCGTTTGTCGTCATGTGCGACAATGCAGGTCGACCCGTCAATGGCCCCAGGAACTGGGGGAGTGGGTTCATGCCAGCAACTCATCAGGGAGTCCGCATCAACGGGAGCGACCCCGAGCCGATCCCCAATTTGCATTTCCCTCCAGATCAGCTTGGAGAGAGACTCGAAACCAAGCTGCAGCTGTTGAAGCAATTTAATCGCTCCTATGCAGAGTTGCATCCGCAGCAATCGGAGTTGGAGGCGAGGATACGAAGCTACGAACTCGCGTTCAAGATGCAAGCGGAAGCGCCAGAGTCATTGGACATCTCGAAAGAAACCGAAGAGACGCACGAGATGTATGGTCTCAACCAGAAAGAAACCGAAGCGTTCGGCAAGAACTGTCTCTTGGCCCGTAGGCTCGTCGAGCGTGGCGTTCGATTCATTCAGCTTTATAGCGGTACGGGGAGTCGCTGGGATTCTCACGCCAACATTGAGTCGAGCCATTCCAAGCTTTGCAAATCGATGGACAAGCCGGTCGCGGGACTTCTCAAGGATCTCAAACAACGTGGATTGCTAGAGGATACGTTGGTGGTTTGGGGGGGAGAGTTTGGAAGAACGCCGATCAGCGAACAGAAGAATGGTCGGGACCACAATCCAACCGGGTTCTCCATCTGGATGGCAGGGGGTGGCGTGAAGGGTGGTCAGACGATCGGTGCTACCGATGAGCTGGGGCTCTATGCGATCGAAGACAAGATGCATGTTCACGACATTCATGCCTCGATCCTATGGCTCTTAGGGATCGATAACATGAAACTCACGTTTGATCTCAACGGCCGAATCGAACGCCCCACGATCAACGAAGGACGTTTCGAGAAGAAGCTGATCGGAGCTTAACCAAGCGATGAGCTTTGAGGTGTAAGGTGTAAGCTACCCTCCCCTTCGGGGAGGTCTGACGTATCGGTGTTAAGGGGGAGGACGCGAAGCAACCCCCATCACAACCCGCGGCGTAAGCGAGGGATAGCATCGCGAGTGAACGTGGCCATTGTCGGGAACATCTAAGGCGCCTCGCCCCCGTCGGACGCCGCTTTGGCGCCCTAGAACGCGCTGCGCTTTAGAAC
>CAYMXM010000282.1:0-6642 GCA_964394065.1 uncultured Pirellula sp.
CAAGGGCTACGTGCACTCGCGACGCTGTCCCTCGCTTACGCCACGGGTTGGGATGGGTGCACGCTTCGCGTCCACCCTTAACTCCAATGCGTCAAGTCGGGGGTGAGGGGAAGTTATTTCGGGATAGTTCCTAAAGTCTTTGTCCCCAAGCCTCGATCTCTAAAAAATGCTCCTCTCGAAACGGAATCGCAGAGCCGGGGGGTGGTTTGACGGGGACGAGGATCGATGCAATTCGTTCGAGCAATCTCTCGATGGAGGAGAGGTCGTGCACCGAAGTTTCCACCACGCAGGTTTCGATCAGCGATACGGGGATGGGTTTCCGATCGTTCGTTTCGCTTCCATCCTCTCCCACCAGATCGGATTTCGTTCGGACGATCAGCCGTTTGGCATCGCCAGCCTTCTGAACGATTCGGTCATGCTCGGAGGACCAACCCTGGTCGGCCGGAACCAGCAACACCAATAGATCGGTCTCGGCAATTGCATCAAGGCTTCTCGCCACTCCAACCCGCTCGATTTCGTCCCCTGTGTCGCGCACCCCCGCACTATCGATCAACTCGATCGGCCAACCACCGATGCTCGTTCCCTCGTGGATTCGATCTCGCGTAGTTCCCGCAGCGCGATGAACGATTGCTCGCTCATACCCCAACAACGCGTTGAGCAAGCTGCTCTTACCTGCGTTCGGTGGACCTGCCAACGTAACCTTCCAAGGGTGAATCAAGTGAGCCCCAAGGGAACGCCACTGAGCGAGTTCGCGCGACTCCTTCTCCGCCTCGTCGGTTTTTTCCCGATCGATCAGATCTTGAATCAGCTCGAACTTACGTCGCAAAGCCCCTCGCATTTGATCGAGTAGAATCGCAGCGGTGAGAGTCGATTGGCAGAGGAGTAGATCCTCGGCGGCTTGCTGGGAAATTGGGTCGGGAAATTGCGTTTGCAGGTATCGGGTCGCAGGTTCTCGCACAAATCCAGCTCTCCCAAGCCCCGCTACGATGTTATCCGCAGCCGTTTCCCCTCCGTGGCAATGGATTTCGACTTCGTCCTCACCGGTGCGACACAAAACGACCGCTTCTCCTGGGGCTGCTTTGCCGTGAGGATACAGAGTTCCATAACGGATCTGATCGATTTCCAATTCGGGTTTGCTTCCAGGTCGATGGCTCTCCCAGTTTTGCAAGAGCCAATCATGAATCATGTCCCCTTGCGCAACGACAACAGCGATCGCGGCCGGAGCGTTGGATGTGATGCGGATTGCTCGGTTCGGAAGAGATGGAGCCATAAGGGAAAATCAGGCTTGCTCTCTTTGATCGGGTTCAACAAGGCTGGACTTTGTTTCAATTTCTAACATATCCAGTCGTGTTGAGCGTATGACCATATAAGAAACAGCGAACAAAATCATCATTCCCCACTGTTGCACGATAGGCATGCTATTGAAGATGCGATTGTGACGTTCCGTGGTTTCACCTGTTCCATCCAGGAAATCGTGAAATGGTGGCATTGCGAAGAAAAAAACTCCTAAACAGATTAGGAAATATACCCTTTTTCTTGGAACAACAAATACTCGGACATTCATACGCAACCTTCTCCCTCGTTACTTAGCCGCTCCCATCCTCGCTCTTTTCGTGGCTAGGATAAGGAAGACCCATTCTCGGTCTTTCAGCTTCCCATGTCGAGCCAAATCTTCTTCTCCGCGCCCCTGCGTCCCCGCGGCTCTGCGTTAACTTTTATTTGCTTGCACTGGCTAGGTACGGATTTTGCTTACTAAGCCATCCGTCGATCGCTCGACTGCCACTCGGTTCACGCGTGCTGTGACGGATGTGGCATTCCTTTCCTTATTTGATTTCTCGAAGATCCGAGGTTTGCGATGTCGTTTCGTATGGATAAGTTGACTATCAAAGCTCACGAGTCGATCGTCGAGGCGCAGGCCAAAGGGGCTATGATGGGGAATCCAGAACTGGATCCTCTTCACCTTCTCTATGCGCTTCTCCAAGATCGCGAAGGGGTTGTCGTTCCACTCCTTCGCAAAATCGGAGCTTCGGTAGAAAAAATCCAGTCGGTAACCGATAGCGAACTGGAGCGATTACCCCGCAGTTCCGGGGGACGCCAACCTGGCATCGGCCCTCTCCTTCAGAAGGTTCTCGAAGCCTCCGCTTCCGCAGCGGGAGCGATGAAGGACGAGTATGTCAGCACCGAACACCTTCTGCTCGGCCTGTGTCGAACCAACAACAAAGCATCCGATATCCTCAAGCTGATGGGGATCGATGAAAACGATATTCTCGGGGCCTTGCAGACGGTGCGAGGAAGTGCGCGCGTGACCGACCAGAACCCAGAAGGAAAATTCCAAGCCCTCGAAAAATATGGGATCGATCTGGTCCAGCTGGCGATGAACAACAAGCTCGATCCGGTGATCGGTCGGGACTCTGAAATCCGACGCGTGATCCAAGTTCTCTCGCGGCGCACCAAAAACAACCCAGTCCTGATCGGCGAACCTGGAGTTGGGAAAACGGCGATCGCAGAAGGGCTCGCACAACGAATCGTTGCGGGAGATGTTCCTCAGAGCTTGAAGAATCGTCGCGTTATCGCGTTGGATATGGGAGCCCTGATCGCCGGGACCAAGTTCCGAGGTGAGTTCGAAGAGCGACTGAAAGCGGTCCTTCGCGAAGTCAAAGATTCGGGAGGAGATATCATCCTTTTCATCGACGAACTCCACACGGTCATCGGCGCAGGAGCTGCGGAAGGTTCGAGCGATGCAGCGAATCTGCTAAAACCCGAACTCGCCCGTGGGCAGCTTCGATGCGTCGGAGCGACCACTCTCGAAGAGTACCGGAAACATATCGAAAAGGATGCTGCCCTCGAACGTCGCTTCCAACCCGTTTATGTCGGGGAGCCAAGCGTGGAGGATACGATCACGATCCTCCGAGGACTCAAGCCCCGTTATGAAGCACATCATGGAATCAAGATCCGTGACGCTGCCCTCGTCGAAGCAGCGAAGCTATCCCATCGCTACATCGCCGATCGGTTTTTGCCCGACAAAGCGATCGACCTCGTCGACGAAGCTTCCGCGCGCATCGCCATGGAACGGGACAGCGTCCCTGCCGAAATCGATTCCCTGCAACGTCGCCTTCGCCAATTAGAGATAGCACAACGCCAATTGAACGAGGAATCGGACGATAGCACCGAGGACTCCCTCTCCGATATCGAGAAGGAAATCGAAGTCGTTCAGAAGGAGCTCGCTACCCTGCGCGAGCAATGGGAGGCCGAGAAGCTCGGGCTATCGGGAGTCGGGTCCATTCGAAAATCCTTGGAGAAAACCGAAGGAGAGTTTCGCCAACTCGATGCGAAGATCAAGGAGAAGCAATCCATGGGTGTCGCCGTCGAGGAAGCCGAGTATCAACGTCTTTACGAACTCGATCAGGAGCGACGCAAGTTGACAGAGGAGCTTCAAACAGAAGAAACCGACGCGCATCCCACGAGTGGGAATGAGGAGCGGAAGCTGCTCCGGACGGAGGTCACCCCCGACGAAATTGCAGCCGTCGTCAGCTCTTGGACCGGAATCCCGGTCACGCGAATGATGGAAACCGAACGGGCGAAACTTCTCGTGATGGAGGAGCGTTTGCATCAGCGAGTCATCGGCCAGAACAAAGCGGTGGAAGCCGTTAGCAATGCGGTGCGCCGAAGTAGAAGTGGATTGCAAGACCCGAATCGACCGATTGGCTCCTTCCTCTTCCTCGGGCCTACCGGTGTTGGGAAGACGGAGCTCTGCAAAGCCTTGGCCGAAGTCATGTTCGATGACGATACGGCGATGGTCCGGATCGACATGAGCGAGTTCATGGAGAAGCACACGGTCAGCCGATTGGTCGGTGCACCTCCGGGTTATATCGGTTACGAAGAGGGAGGACAACTCACCGAGGCGGTGCGGCGCCGTCCTTATAGTGTGGTCCTGCTGGATGAGATTGAGAAGGCACACAACGATGTCTTCAACATTCTCCTGCAAGTCCTCGACGACGGGCGCCTGACCGATGGGCAAAATCGAACAGTTGATTTTACGAACACGGTCATCGTGATGACGAGTAATATCGGAAGTCAGATGATCCAACGGGTCGCCGAAGAGGGAGGAACGGAAGAGGAAATGCACCAAGCGGTTCAAGATTCGTTGAAAGCGCGGTTCCTCCCCGAGTTCCTGAACCGAATCGACGAAACGATCCTCTTCGAACCTCTCAAGAAGGAGCAGATTCGAAGCATCGTTGGGTTGCAGATGCACCGATTGGAAAAACAGCTAGCCGAGAAGCATATCGTTCTGACCATCACCGATCGAGCGCTCGATGCGGTCGCCGATGAAGGGTTCGATCCGATCTACGGAGCGAGACCTCTCAAGCGAGTGATCCAGAGGAGATTGCAGAACCGAATCGCTACAGAGCTTCTCAAGCGAGACCCAGACGACACTGCGCCGATGAACGTCGACTTCCGAGAAGGGGAGTTTGTTCTGTCGTAAGCGGGAGCTTCACCGTGGCCCGGGCGTCTCGCCCGGAGTTGCTAAGTCTACACCGGGCGGTCGTTGTATTCCGCAGTAAGGTTTTCGTCCGATCGGGACAAGCCCTGGTCGGACAAGAAGCGAATCAGAGAACAAAACTTACGCAAACTTAAAACACCACAACACCAACTTTTTGACAGCCCTCGCTTACGCCACGGGTTGTGATTTTCTCACGCCGCTTGGGCTGCGAGCTCTTCGGAAGGAGCTTCTTTGCGGTGGTTGCAACCGCAGTGGGAGGAACAGCTACCCCAATTCTGACGCATGTTGATCACGTGGGCGATGATCAAGAAAAAACCACCGATGGGGGTCATCCATGGTTGAATCCAAGCCCAGATACTGTCCGAGATTCCAGCGAGGACCAAGCTGTCATTTTCTTGACCGCTCCCCTCATCTTGGGAAGAGGTGCCGGTTGCGGCGACACTATGGTCATGCGTGCAGCTGGGGTGATTGCAAAGAATAGTCTGCTTGGAAGAGGCTGTTACTTCCCCGTGCCCAACTTCCCCGTGCCCAACCTCTCCGTGCCCATGATGAGCGCCCCCACAGCAGTAATCCGGAAGGAGAAAGGCTGCGGCTAGGATCATTCCCAACCCAGCCCCACCAAAGGAGAGAACCCGCATATCCCGATGCCGCCTATAAGCGGGTACGATGGAGAGAGCGACGAGGGAAACACAGAAGATCGCTGCAACTTGATGAAAAAGTGGACTCGCCATCCACTCGGTAAATTGCAAGGTCGGCAGGAAGATCAGCAAAACGGGAGTCGCAGCACAGTGAACTGCACAGAGGGCCGATGCAGCAATTCCCAACCGATCCTTCCAATGGCTTCCCTTTTTATCCATAATTTTGCCCGAATAAGTCGAATTGCCGAAAGTGAAACTGCGAAACACGGTCACGTGCACCCGCAAAGTGTATCGGAAAGATTCGCTGTTGCAATCCAATTGCAAGAAATTTTATTCTGTAACTGTTTTTTCGAGGAGTTAGATTCGTGCCTGAGACGCAAGCTTGGATCGACCGCTACATAACGGGTAGGGACCTGCTCGCCGACGCCTACCGGGGGTTGGAGGAGGATATCTTGCATCGCGTTCCGGAGGACGGCTCCTGGACACTTCATCAGATTGCTGTCCATATAATGGACAGCGACATGATCGCATCGGACCGAATGAAACGGGTCGCAAGCATGGATCGCCCCCTCCTCGTCGGGTTCGACGAATCAGCCTTTGCCAAACTCCCCGGAGCAAATCTGATCCGCATCGACGACGCGATCGAGCTTTTTCAAAGAAACCGCGCCGCGACGACCCTCTTTCTACAGAACCTCCCCGAGACGTCGTTCGATCGGGTCGGGGTCCACAACGAAGCCGGTGAGCTCTCCTTGCAAACGCTGCTGCAGTTCTATACCGAACATGTCGAGCACCATTTGAGGTTCGTAGATAAGAAAAAGAAGATGTTCTTGGCGTAAGGGGAGGGTTACGCTGGTAGAATTTCATCTGCCGCTCGAGCTATGGGTTCAAGCGTGGGATATAGCACAAGTTACTTTATGCACTGAAAGTAGTTTCCATGAGTTCGGGAGAGGGATCCTCGACATCGTTTGCGACAATGCGTGGTCGCAACTTTCCAACCATTCGTCAGTTCACGGTATTTCTCGAGAATCGGGTGGGACAGCTTTTAGAGGTGGTTCGTCGGTTTGAAGGGACAGGAATTCGGATCGTGGCCCTTTCGATCAACGATTCCGCCGAGTGCGCCTTTGTCCGATTTCTCGTCAGTCACCCCGAGCGAGGTCGTGAGATACTGGAGCGGGCTGGGTTAGCGATCATCGAGACCGATTTGATCGGCGTGGAGCTCCCCGAGGGAGGCCAGCCTTTGCAACAGATCTGTTCGGCCCTCTTGCAGGCCGAAATCAACATCATTCAAGCCTATCCCCTCATCCTCCGCCCCCACGGCGCACCTGCCGTTGCGATCATGGCGGACAACACCGAACAGGCCTTAGAGACCCTCGCCCGCAAAGGGTTCCGGATGATCACCGAAGGGGATTTGATCGACAGCATGGATTGAAGAAGGGCTCACCCCTTACTCAATCAACCATTCTTCCCGCGACGGTTGTCTCAAGCCGTATTTCTTCCCCGAGG
>CAYMXM010000283.1:0-6625 GCA_964394065.1 uncultured Pirellula sp.
GAATCAAATCATTCAAGCGCTAGTGGCTAAGGCCGTCGATTGGGAAGGACAACAGCTAAGAGCGAACGGCAACGGCGGAACGCTTACGCGGTAGAACTGCCCCGTTGATCACCAATACGTCCAGTCAACAATCTGCGATAATCTGCGAAATCTGCGGATTAAAAACTTATCCGCAGATTTCGCCGATTAGCGCAGATTTGTGGGTCTAGATCAGTGGGGGAGTGAAGAAAAGGGCGAGGCGGGGGAGGGAAGCTTATGGCAATCCGGGGAAGCCTTGGAGGTCCAAACCACCTGGTGCACCGGGGAGACCTGGAGGAGCTGCGGCTCCCTTGGGCTCGATCAATTGGTTCAACGTGATCTTCAACTTGTTGTAGTCTGCTTCGCTGATGACGTAGTACCAATCGGCAAAGCGACGGTTGAGTTCGTTCACCTTGGACTTCGCGGCATTCAATTTTTCCGTTCGCTCTTCTACCTTTCGAGCGTTCTCCTTGGTGATCTGCTCCCGAACTGCTTCAAGCCGTTCCTTCCACTCTTCCTCGGTCAACTCTTGGTTTTCCGCGGCGGGGGCTGCAGGCGTTTCCGCAGCAGGCTTTGCTTCCGCTTCTGTCGCAGCTTCTGCTTTGGGCTCTTCCTTCTCTTTGTCCTGAGTCGTAGCAACTAGCTTCCCTGGAACAGGCTTCGAAACTCCCGATTGTGCATCCCCCGATTCCGCAGGTGCATCGGCTGGTTCGTCGGCCGCAGGTTCTTCCTTGGCAGGTTCCTCGGTTGCGGGTTTGTCTGCGGGAGGGTCTTGCGAATCTTCTTTAGATTCAGCCTCTTCTCCCTTAGGCGTTTCCGATTCCGTTTCAGGTTTTGCGGATTCTGGCTCGGGCGTTTCTGAATTAGGAGCTTCTGGCGCGTCAGACGCATCCCCGGGAATCTGTGGCGGATTGTTCGCTGCAGATTGCAACGCTTCGATCGCCTTCAGCTCGTCTACCGATTCAGGAACCTTCTCTAAAACGGGCTCCGGATACTTCGATTCATCCAATCGCACCGTTACCAATAGGTAAGGATTGATCGATACGGAATTCTCTGAACCAGCTTCGGTCTCCGCATTGATTTCGGTACTAGCCGATCCGCCGAAACGGAGAAGATACTGCACACCATTCCGAAGGGTGACGAGAAGCTCGCCGTTCTTCGAGTAGAAGTCGACGACATCTCCCTCTTTTTGATTGGGGTTGGGAACGAATCCACGTTTTTGCAACGAGACGATCGCATCCTCGCCGAGTTTCGATTTATCCCCCTTCAAGTCCGAAGCCAAACCTGCAGGTTTCTTGGCGACGTCTACGATCTTGAGATTGTCGAGTGTGTTTCGTACTTCGGAGAGCTTGGTGCTGTTGAGTTGTTCGTTTGCCTCAACGGTCCGGCTACTCGGCGTGTCGGTCGAATAGTCGGTGATCTTACCAGCCGTCCACTGGCCGTTCGCAGCAGAAAAGTTTACGTCGGCCTCGTAATTGCGACTCAGCGCCATTCCTTGATTGGTGGGAACGATCTGGTAGTCCCGAATGCCGAGAGTCTCGATATCGTTGCCACTCACTTGAAGAAGATCAGGTTCGATCCAAGCCTTGAAGTCGGTTGTCAGCGGAGCAGGGTCGAGCTCGCAGACATAGATCACATCTTCAGCAGGAATCCGAACAAAACGTTTGGTGTCGTCAGCCCCCTTCCCGATGATCACATCAGCGAGCATACTCCCTTTTTCATCCCGGAGTTGAACGAGCATACCAACGCCATCACCACCCTCGGCTTCTTTCTGGAGGTTGGGTTCGACCACTCCATAAAGAACTTGGTCCGTTCGGCGCTCGCTGGCGACGTCGATTACTTTCAGCCCGACAAACAAGGTCGCGGCATCCGCCATTTGTCGGTTGGCATCGGCTGGATAGCTCTCGTGGGACGGGATAGTCCAGAGGCCAGTCGTCCTATCCTTCGAGACTTCGAACTCGGTGTACTCTTCTTTGCTCGTATCATACTTGAGGATTTTGAGGGAAGATGCCTCGAGGGGGTCGGTGAATTTCTCGAACAGCGTCTTACCGATCAAGTTCTTCACGTCGGCTTGATTGGTGACGTTTCGCCCCGTAGTCATCCACGCCGCTAGTGCGATAACACCGGCGATAACTGCGAATAGTCCTGTTTTAGTTCCTTCAGTCACTTTGGGTATTCTCCGATGCTACTTGAGTCGATTCTTGGAAATGCCTTCACGCTCGCGCAGTCTTCGCGAGACCAACACGATGATCCCGACGAGGAGTGGCGGGATGGGTGGAATAAACACGGCGAGAATCTTGTAATAGTTCTGAATCTTCGCGATCGCATCGTCCGCTTCCCGGCGGGCGTTTCGAATGCCAGCGTCCCGTTCTCGTTGCAGCTTGTCCTTCTCAGCTCGGAACCTCTTGGCCGTGTGCTGCGCCTTGATCATCGCTTGCGTCCGAGCTCTTTCTAGTTCCGCAAACTTCGACGCATCGATGCTTCCATCGGCAGCGAGTTTGTTGATTCGGTCTTGGAACTCTCGTTCCGCTTTCGCGTTCTCTTCTTCGGACTTCGAAATCGCGTCGGTAAAGTTGCGACTGAATTCAGCTCGCTTGGTCGCTTCGATCTGACGGGCGAGATCGGCTTGCTCTTCGACGAGCTTCAACGTGCTGAAGGTCGGAACGTGTCGTCGCACCTGCGGATACTTGGTCTCCCCCGCGAGAACGTCGATCGCATTGAGAACGAAGGTGATGTTCTGGAACTGGAAGCGAATATCCTCAAGGATTTGGGGACGGTTTCGAATATCCACGAACGTGCGGGTCATGAAGTCGACGTCAGCAACGTAGACCGCTTTGATCGGTTTCGCTTCTGTTGCGGAAGGTGTTCCTTCTTTGTTCGCATCCTCCGCTGGCGTTTTGTTCTTATCCGGCTTTCCTTCGATGTAGGCAGCGATGATTTGTTCACCTGTCCCTGCTCCACTCCGGAGTTTGTATTCAGTCGCACGCGACAACCCGGATTGCTCCACGCTATTGATATCCATCTGAGTGATGGTTCCAGCTTGCGTTCCCGTTTTGACCAGCGGGGTAACGACTACCTTCGAATCATCCCCACCTACAGGAACGATCACGCCGGAGTAGAGGAACATGATCTCCCGCAGGTCTTTGCTGATTTCACTTTCAGGATTGAAAGGAAAATTTGCTCCTGGAGCTTCGTTTCGAACGAAGATCCATAAAATGGAGGCTTCAGCTGTTTCTGCCAAGATCGGGTAGGGGTTGTACTCCTGCCAGCAAAGATTGGGCATGAGGCTGCCGGTGGGGCCTGGTTGACCAGGAACCTCGATTCCCAAGAGTCGCCACAGGGGACGAATGTCCCCTTTCGGTTGCGCTCCACCGCCACCGAACATCGCCATCGGTCCTCCAGCGGTTTTGGGATCCCCCGTACCGATGATAGGCTCCAACGCAACGACTGGGTCTTCGAAAATCGCGGTCGGCAATCCTGACTTCACCGCATCGATGAAGTTGACCATCTCTTCAGGGGACATCGAGGAGGGCTGTACCGCCAAGAGAACATCTAGCTTCTCCGTATCGATCGGGGAGGCTGCATTAATCGAAACGATTTCATATTGCTTCGCCAACTCGTCGATGATCGGCTGCTGAGGTTGGGAAGACATGGATCGCATGTCAAATCCACCCATCAGCTTCGCTTCGGTGTTGAGAACCCCCAGCTTCTTCTTCGCAGGTTTGGAAACCGTGGTCAAAGAGCGAACCAATTCGTATTCGACGGGAACACCTGGCTCGAAGAAGGGGATCACCACCTTCTGAAGCCCGCTTCGGAACGCCGCTCCCAAAAGGACAGGCTGATCGGAATAGGCACCTCGTTCGCGAACGCGGATCATTTGAGGCATGATGCCATATTGCTGTTCGGCTTGCTTCTCTTCTTCACTCGAGGGTTGGATCGAGTCGTAGATTCGAAGCGTCATCCCAACGTCGGCCGACTTGGCCGTCGACTGAAACTCCTTGAGAAGGGAGATCACCTGGTATTTAATCTTGGCATACTCTTCGGGCACATCGGCTGAGAGGTAGGCATCGACGACAATGTCGTGGTCTTTCCCAAGGGACTGGATCAATTCCTTCGTCACAGGAGAGAGGGAACTAACCTTCAACTCCGTCGCGTCGACGCGAGTATCTCGGTTGCGAAAGAACATCGAACCAAAGACCGCGATCGCGCCGAGCAATCCAATTCGGAGCAAGTAATGTCCCAGCTTCTGATTCCCATCCGAGCCGCCGCTCCAGTGGCGTCTCCCGATCAGCACCATACACAAATAGATCCCGAAGACCGCAACGAGCACGAAGTAGGAAATGCTGGAAAAGCTGATCACTCCCCGTCCGAAATCGTCGAAACGTTCGGTGAGGCTGAAGTTCTTGATCTCGCGAGCAAAGGTTCGATCGGCGATCGTATCGGCCTTGAAGGCAAACGCGAGAGGGGCGTTGAAGAGGGCACCGAGAATAAAGCCGACGGTGAGATTGTTCGTGAGGAAGGAGGCGACCATCCCGATCGCAATCATCGACAACCCGATAAACCAATAGCCAAGATAGTTCGTGAAGAACATCCCCGTATCGATTTCCCCTTGCGTCAAGAACGCGAGGACGATGAAGGTCGAAATCTGCGAAAACAACAGGGAAACCGAGAAAATCGCCGCCGCCGCGACATACTTCCCGATGACGATGTCGAAGTCATCCGCGGGGAGGGTTAGGAGCAGCTCGTCCGTCCCCTGCCGTCGCTCTTCTGCCCAGATACTCATCGTGATCGCGGGGATGAAGAAGAGCATGATGTAGGTGAACCATTTGTTCAGTTGACCGAGCGTTCCGAGGTTCGAGCTAAAAAACTCGTGGGGCCAGAACGCAGCCATACTCGTCAAAAGGACGAACAAACAGAGGAACACATATCCCGTCGGGTTCGAGAAGTATCCATAGAAGTTCCGTTTCAGAACGGCGTAGCCAACTTTTCTCGTCAACGCGAGGGTCATGATGATGACCAACAGCACACCGAGAAAAACCAAGTCCAGCACAAGAAGTTTCATCAGGGCTGTTGCAACGAATTGAAGCGTCACGGCAATCGATCCTACAGGTTGTTATATGACTTCGTTAGGCTAGCGGCAGATATAAAACTACCGCTGTGGCCCGGGCGTCTCGCCCGGAATAGCCTTTGCAACTCCGGGCGGGACGCCCGGGCCACGTATATAATGGTAAATTATCAACGCCTTATGCGGCGGCCCCGGTGAGCTTATGGAAGGCTTCGGCTAGGTCTCCCTTGACCTCCTTCAGCTCGGCGACCGTTCCTTCGAACACTTTGCGTCCTTCATTGATCATGACGACACGGGAGGCCATCGCTTCGACTTCTTGAAGGATGTGGGTGGAGAGGAGGATCGTCTTGGTTTCCCCCAGCTTCCGCATGGTGCTTCGAACCTCTCGAATTTGGTTGGGGTCCAAACCAGCGGTCGGTTCGTCCAGGATCAGCACATCTGGCTCGTGCAGGAGAGCCTGAGCCATCCCGACCCGTTGCCGAAACCCCTTGGAGAGCTTGCTGATCGCTTTGTGGAGGACCGATTTCAAGTCGCACAGTTCGATGACCGCTTCGACCCGGTTCTTCTTTTGGTCGGATGGCATCCCCCGGGCGTCTGCGAAGAACCCGAGAAAGCTGTAAGGGGTCATTTCTGGGTAGAGAGGACCGTTTTCCGGAAGGTAACCGAGTCGTTTGGAGCCCGCGATCCGGTCTTGAAACATATCGTGCCCCGCGATCCGAGCGACACCTTCGCTCGGGGCGAGATACCCGGTGAGCATCTTCATCGTGGTGCTTTTCCCAGCCCCGTTCGGGCCGAGAAACGCTACCAGTTCGCCTTTGTTTACCTTGAAGGAAATATTCCTGGCAGCGGCGAATGGCCCGTAGAACTTGGACAATCCGTCGGCCTCGATCATCGCCTCGGAACTAGTCGTCGATTCCGTCATAAGGATTCCGTTTTGCTAGAATTTCCCAAAAACCAATGAATTTAGGGGTGGAAGTATATCGAGATTTTCCGTCTCAACAACGGCCCCTTCGATCCTCCGCGATACGTTCCGAGCTGAATTTCGGTTCATGTGCGGGGGGAACCACGGAATACACGGAAGACACGGAAAAGAAGTTTGAAGTTAGAAGTGGGGAATTTGAAAGGAAAAGGGGGATTACGTAGTAAGAAATGAAATTAGTAGGTCTCCGCCGCTTCGCGGCGGAGACCTACCCGCTTCTTTTTTCCGTGTCTTCCGTGGTCCCCCTTCTTCCGTGGTTCCCCTCCACCTTTCCTACACCAACCGCTATCATAGCCTCTAAAGATATCGCCCAAAATCTCATTCCGTGCAGGGCGAAAGATGGATCGAATTGCTGTAATCGATTTCGAGACGGCTAACAATTCCCAGAATTCAGCGTGTCAATTCGGGATCGTTCTCATGGAAGAGTTTCGCATCGTTCATGAACAAGTCTGGCTTGTTCGCCCTCCACAGCTCTACTTTTCTCCCTATTGCGTACAAGTACATGGGCTGACAGCAAGCGATTGCCGGGACGCTCCGCGATGGAAAGAAATTTGGAAAGAGGT
>CAYMXM010000284.1:0-6624 GCA_964394065.1 uncultured Pirellula sp.
TAATGGCTGTAATCCCTTCGGGATATCAGAGGGATGCAAAACTTATCCTCGAGTTTTCCTCTGCGAACCTCCGCGTCCCCTGCGGTTAAAACGGAATAAATCCACGCATTCAAAGACCTGTGTCAACACCAATCTTTTTGACAGCCCAGGCCAAGGCCCACGCCTAAGTTCGAGACGCCCCTACCCGGGGCTACCCAACCTTGACCTACGGTCAAGGCTATTGCCGAAGCCCCTCTTCGGGAAAAAGCTTCCCTCTTCTTTCCTTGAACTGAGACCAAGCCACGGGTAGACTATTTGGCCACTACTCGGTTCACGTCTTCGGTCAAGTCTAGCAGGCGGGATATGCTCCACACCCTCAAGAAACTGCAACTCAACGAAACCCAACGGGATAGCATGCGGAGGGCGGGACGATTCAATGCCCAACTGATGGACTATCTCCGCTCCCATATCGTTGCGGGTATCTCCACGGCTGAAATCGATCGCTTGGCGCACGACTATACGGTTCGCCATAAACACACTCCGGCGACCCTCGGGTATCTCGGCTATACCAAGTCCTGCTGCACCAGCGTGAACGAAGTTATCTGCCATGGTATTCCTGGCCCTTACGTTCTTAAAGAGGGGGATATCATCAATGTCGATATCACCTCGATCGTCGATGGCTGGCACGGCGACCAGTCGGAAACCTTCCTCGTCGGAAAGGTCTCGGACGAAGCGCGCGCTGTTACGCAATGCGCTTTCGATGCCATGCATCGGGCTATCGCGGCGTTGGAACCAGGATGTACGGTCAGCGTCATCGGAGAGAATGTCGTTGCGGAAGCCGAAAAACGCGGATTCTCCGTCGTGCGTGAATATGTCGGTCACGGGCTCGGACGAAGATTTCACCAGTACCCAAATGTCCCACACGTCCCGGATCGAAAAAGTCGCCAGGAACAACTCCTGCCAGGGATGTGCTTCACCGTCGAACCGATGATCAACGCAGGCTCCCGCTTCACGAAGCTCGATTTAACCGACAATTGGACGGTCCGAACGAAAGATGGAAAGCTCTCCGCCCAATTCGAACATACGGTCCTCATGCGAGAGGATGGCCCGGAAATCCTAACCCAATGCCCCAACGGCCCACAACTGGGGCATCGGTTTTGAGTTAGGCTGTAGGCTGTAGGAAGAGCGTCCCACCATCACAACCCGTGGCGTAAGCGAGGGATAGGGTCGTGAGTGCACGTAGCCATCGTGAGTGCGCGTAGCCCTTGTCGGGAATACCTCGAGCGTCGGGTGGCACGTCCCTGAGGCACGAAGGGCGTGTTGCGATACCTGCATGGGGAGGCTTGGTTTCCAGTGCTATCCCTCGCTTACGCCACGGGTTGTGATTTTCGGGCCTCGCTTACACGTCGGCCACGATCAAAGCAGTTCGCCGCTTGCGCATCGGGCAAGCTCTTCCTACAGCCTACAGCCTAAAGTAAAGCCTTCTCCATGAAACTAGCACTACGAAAATTGTGGGCCTGGAAATGGAAGCTTTTCCTGGGTGGGTTCTTCATCGGCTTCTTGCTCCTTCTAGCCGCCCCTTCCCTCATCAGCAAAAAGCAATTCTACGAACCGTTCATCCGCTCCCTCGCGCGGGATCAATTCCTGTTAGAAATCGACCGAGTGCAAGCCGGCTGGTTTCGTCCTATCGAAGTCTCTGGAGTCGTCGTTTCCGATCTCGCTCCTGAATCTTCCAAGGACGCAGCGACCGCTCACTTGCTGACGATCAAAAACCTCCGCACCGACCGGAGCTTGATCGGTTACCTCCTTGGGGGAAGAAAACTGGGACGAATCGAGATCATCGAACCGAAGATCGAACTTTCTCTCCTCGAGGACTCCTCCAATCTGCAACGCTTGATCGAGTCGATCGAACGGGCCCAAAACCGAGGTCGAGGCGGAGACGAAGGGACCAAGAAGCCCCAGGCTCCCCCCAAGCTCGACCTCGAGTTAGCCGTTCGCTCCGCGACCGTGCAAGTCGCCCAACAAGGAAACCAGAAACCTCTCGTTGTCGTCCCGCCGTTCGACGTGACCGCCGAGTACCGTGCGAGCGAGCAATCCCCAACATTGATCGTTCACCCGACCACTCTGCTTCGCGAGGTCGAACTGACGCAAGAACTGGTCCTACTGGGAATTGGAAAGGCCCTTCCCCTGCTAGCGAAATCGGCATGGTTCGATGGAAACATCTCGCTGGAGTGCGAAGAGATCACGATTCCACTCGACCATCCCATCGATAGCGTTGGCAAGACTCGCATAACACTCCATCAAGTCCGAACGGGCCCCTCGGAGCCTCTTTTAGTCGATGCGATCGAACTCCTAGCACGACTGCGAAACAAGTCACCCGAGATGGAACTCGTTTTCGTCGATGGCTCGGTGGTGGAAGTCGCGTTGGAAAACCAACGGGTCACCCACGCAGGATTGGAAGCAGGACTTCCCAAGGTGGACGAACGCTTGCAGTTTTCCTCGTCAGGCTCGGTGGGGTTAGTTGACCGGACTCTCGATCTGACACTCCTCGTCCCCGTTCCTGTCGAGCAACTCGCGCGAAGGGATGTCGTCAAAGAACTGGGGGTTCCTCGATTACGAGTCCCCGTAGCGGGAACCCTGGATCAGCCCAAGATCGATCTCAGTCTGATGCGAGAAGATTCAGGGCTCGTATTGGGAATGATGGCCGAGCAGTTGAAGAAAGGAGAGGCACCGGTTCTGGGGAGTGTCGTCGATTCTCTGGGAGGTGTTGCGAAAGGAGACGCAGATGAGGCAATTGATGCAGCGATCGATCTCGTGAAATCGATCCGAGATGCGCGTCGCCAAGCCAACGAAGCGAAAAAGAACGAGAGCAAGGATCCATCTCCCACTCCCGAACGGAATCCCCCCCGAAAACGCCCCGTCCTCGACGCCCTCCGAAGAGCCGTTCAAGGGGAGTAGGTCTACTGGAGTTTCACGACTGCAACTATCGGTCGGTGATCGGAGGCCATAGCCTCGTCGATGGCTCGGAAGGATTCTGATTTCCAGCGGTTTTTTGGGTAGCCAAAGATATAGTCGATTTGGCGTTTGGGATCATCGGCGGGAAAGGTCCAGAGTTTGGAGCCTGAGGAATTCGCTTCCGAGGAGGGAGTGACCGAGTGCCATTCCTTTTCCAGGATGGCGATGCACTGGGATTCTGGATAGGCATTGAAATCCCCTAAGAGAAGAATGGGAAGGTTGCTCTTCTTGGCGATTCGATTGATCTCTTCCGCCTGTTGATTTCGAAACTCTTCTTTCGCGTGATGCAAATGGGTCGATCCAAAGAGGATCGGTTGAGGGGTTTCGATCTTCCCAATCGCCGCGATCCTTCGCTCCCGCTCGGGGGTTCCTGGAAGCCAATGGATGTTCGAATCGGAAATCGGGTACTTGGAGAGAATCGCTTGACCATACTCTCCACCTTCGAAATCGATTTGCCGGAGGAATAGATGATGCATCCCAGTAAGGCGTCCTAGCTCTGCAGCTTGATCCACTCCATTCGTTCGAGCTGTTTTGTAATCCACTTCTTGCAACGCGACTAGATCGGGTGCAGCATCACGGATTACCTTAGCAATTCGCTCCAAATCGACGACGTTATCCATCCCGCGCCCATGGTGGATGTTGTAGGCCATAACCTTTAATTGCACCTCTGTCCCTTGGGATGGAACTTGCCCGAACGCGAGCATGGGAAAAAGGAAAACGATTGCGAAGGCTGCGAAGAGGTGAAGCCGTGTGATTGTCATTGAGCTCAGCAGAGTAATGCGGGTGATGGGAGCGAAGGAAACGCTAGGTTAACCATGATACCTACGCTGCCATGGCAGATGACCTAAGAGACCTTAATTCTTCGAGAATGTCACTTTGAAGCACAGACTCTAGCGCAGCGAGCCCTTTCGCTCCGAGGACTCCATCGAAAACGCGGTGATCGCAAAGGAGGAGGACATCCGCATTTCCTGCGTTATCCAAGGGACCAAACGCGAGGCTCGATGGGGTTACCAAAGGGTGGTGCGCGTTGAGACACCCCATTCCCGCTAGAGACGAGATCGAAAAGGTGCCGACATGCTTCGCACGTTTCCTTGCCCCCCAGCGCATCACCCACCACCAAACCCCGCGCCGCGCAAAGCGAGGGGCGGATTCGAGGATCAGCCCGTCTCGATAGACTTCCTTCATGGGAGCCTCTACGAATCGTTGCAGTTTTCCTTGCAACTCGGGGAGGGGCAACGTCTCGACTTGTTGAATCTGCCCCCAGATCAAGCGTTCCTCCCCCGCATCATCCCGCCGGTGAACCGAGAGGGAGAGGACCGTGTTGGGATGGCGATAAAGGTAGGGAAGCGGATACGAAACGTAAACATCCCTGAGCTCGGGAATCTGCTGACAAACCTCCCCGTAGGCTTTCGCAAACAGCGCGGTCCAGCCGATTCGCATCGATGCCGACTTGCGAGCCATCTCGATTTCCCCGAGCGCCATCTTCCTCACCAAGGGAAAGGAGGGGACGGTGCTCGAGGCGTAGAGAATATCGAGAACGGTGCTACGATGCTTGGGAAACCTGCGGCGTTCCCCTTTCATTAGCGTCGCTCCGTGCTTTCCAAGAGCTCCATCGCAGCCTTTGCATCGGAGGCGCTGACCCGGCTCTTCTTGGGATCCATGAAGTCGACGATCTCGGAGTTCTCACGAAGCTTTGTCAGGTACTGGTCCATCGCAATTCGTTGCTTCTTTTCAAGCAATTCTCGATGCAACTCAGCTCGGATGGAATCGTTCATATCGCTGACGACGGGTGTCGTAAACCCTTGAAGACGGAGAATGATGTAGCGTCCGTTGACTTCGACGATTCCCGACATCGCGCCAGGCTGGAGCTCGAATGCTGCCTTCTCAAGGGTTGGTTGCCCGCTATGCTTGCGCAACGGAGGAACCTTCCCATAGTTGCTTCGGGAACTGTCTTCCACCGAATACTGGCTGGCCAGCTCTCCAAAGAACTGTTCGTTCGGGTTGTTGCGAGCCAGCTCCCAAACTTGTTGCGCCGTTCGTTGATTGCTCAACACGATCGCTAAGACTTCGGCGCGAGGTCCGTAGTTCGATTCATATCCTTTGAGAATATCTTCCTCGGTAACGCTTACTTGGGATTGGGTGAGCTTCTTCAGAGCAACAGTCGGCCAAGTCACGTCGCGAACGTAGAGGTCCGGAGTCATGTTTTCATCCTCTTCGATCATCTCCATCCACTTGGCGATATCAGGAGTACCATCCCCCTTCACAACACCGTAGTAGGTCGCCGCATGGTGAATCTCTTGATCGACATCCTGCTGGGTGATCTGGATCCCAGCGGCGGAGAGTGCACCTTCGATGAGTTTGCGGTTGATCTCCCCCCCAAGGATTTGCTTTCCGTATCGTTTCACGCAGATCTTGTCGAGGCTCTCCATTGGAATGGATTGACCGTTCACGATCGCAGCCACATTGGGGTATTGCCTCTCCATGTCACGATTGCCGAAGATCACGTTGATCTGGCTCTTCTCTCGGAGAGTTAAATAGACTCCTTCGGCGGCTTGTCGTAGTTTAACGGTCTCCAAATCGGACTTGATACGAGATTGAATCTCTTGCATCTGAGCGGCTGGAGGATTGGCGGCTGGAAGCTGCTGTACGCATTGGAGAATGATGTGCATGCCACCTGCTTCGAAGGGAGGGGAGACCTCATTCGGTTTCAGCGAGAACGCGATCTGTTCCAACTCATCATCACCGGTGAAGCGGCGGATGGGAGGGAGAAGCCCTTCGACGCTCGCGCTCGTCGGATCTTCGCTGTGTTCCTTGGCGAGGAGCTTGAACGACTCTGGATTCTCAACCGCTTTCTGACGCAATTGAGCGAGCTTGTTCGGGTCCTTGATGGCGATCATGCGGACTTTGACTTTGGGGCCGAACTGACCTTGGTATTCTCGATCGATTTCTTCTGGTGTAATTGTGATCGCGTCTTTGGAGAGGGCTCTCAGAGCGAGCATGGGCCAGAGGATATCCGATGCGTATTGATCGTAGGTAACGCCACGCTCATCTTCGACCAGCTTGAGGTAGGCTTTGCTCGTGATCCCGAAGGTCAACGCGATTCGGGAGATTTCGTCGTTGACATCCTTTTCGGTGATCTGGATGTTCTGGGCTTGGCACGCCTGCATGATCGCAGTCTTGTTGACCAAGTCTTCGAGGACCCCTTCCCCAAATCGAATCCGACATTGTTCGGCGAGTTCCGCGAGCGAAATAGGCAGACCGTTGACGACCGCAGCGACGGGGGGCGTGTTGTCGGGTTGGGCTTGTTGTTGTGTTTGAGAAGAGACTTGGGTCGCAGGAACCGTTCGTGCTCCGCGGCCAGCGGCGGTGTCTTGTGCGAAACCAAGTGTTCCCCAACTGACCGAGGTGACAGCGACCGAGGTTACCAACGTAGCGAAGAGTGCGTTGTGGCGAAGATGGGAATATGCGGACATCGACTTACTTTCCTCCTTGAAAACAATCGGGACTGGCTACCCTGCGGAATGCACGTCTCGGCAATCAATCCGTTTGCTTGCGATGTGAGATTCCAATTTGCGTAATATCGGAAATGTAAGAAAACCGGACAAGCGAGGTCAACCTCAAATCAAAATT
>CAYMXM010000285.1:0-6601 GCA_964394065.1 uncultured Pirellula sp.
GAGAGGGGCCGGGGGTGAGGGGTAGAAGTGCTAGGAACAATAGCCGAGTTTAAGCTGCCAACTACACTCCCGGTGTGTTCCGTGGCCGCTTTGGGTGCGAAAGGTAATTGCAATAGAAACGGGGATTGACTCGCCATCTCGACCTGAGCTGGAAGCAGCGGCCACTTCACACACCCTACGACTACGTCCCCCCCAACCCCCGAGCCCTCTCCCCGAACGGGGAGAGGGCTCGGGGGTTGGGGGTTGGCTATGAGGCTAGGTCAACTAAACTATCCTTTTTAGTTGACTTGTCCCTTTTTAGAAACCGCCGCTTTATGCTTCGTTATTGGACCGCTGGAGAGTCGCACGGCAAGGCTCTTATCGCCCTCATCGATGGATTTCCAGCTGGACTCAAGGTAGACACGGAGTTCATCGACCGGGAGCTGCGGCTTCGGCAAGGTGGGTACGGCCGTGGTGGGCGCCAAAAGCTCGAGCAGGATCATGTCGATATTCTGACTGGAATTTGGCAAGGAACGACACTTGGCTCCCCTCTAACCCTCCAGGTCGTGAACAACGATTACAAGCTGGAACGGCTCAAAGAGTTGGAACGCCCTCGTCCCGGCCACGCGGATCTCACGGGGGCGGTAAAGTACCTGGGCTCTATCCGAGGAATCCTGGAACGATCCAGCGCGCGCGAAACTGCAGTTCGAGTTGCGGCCGGTGCCCTCGCTCGATTGCTCCTGCGAGAGTTCGGCATCGAAACGATTGGATATGTCTACGAACTCGGAGCGATGCCGATTGGACGGGCCAGCACGCTCAGTCAATCGATCGCGGAGGTTCGGGAAATTCGAGATCAGAGTTCGATCTACTCGGTCGATCCCTCGCGGGACAAGGAAGCGGAAACGTACATCGATCGGATGGCCGAGGAGGGGGATACCCTCGGTGGGGTCCTTGAGGTCCGAGTCGACGGTCTACCCTTCGGGCTAGGAACCCATGCCCAGTGGGATCGAAAACTGGATGGAAAGCTTGCTCAAGCCGTGATGGCCGTTCAAGCGATCAAGGGAGTTGAAATCGGAATGGGGTTCGAGGCGGCTCGTCGTCCTGGCTCGGAAGTCCACGATCCTATCCACTATGCCCCCGAACAAGCAGCTTCACCGAACTTGGGTTACGTTCGACCTTCGAACAACGCCGGTGGTTTGGAGGGGGGGATGACCAACGGACAGAGCTTGATCCTGCGGGCAGCGAAGAAGCCGATCAGCACCCTGCGAAAACCGCTCGATTCCATTCGAATGGAGGACAAAGCCTCCCATCGTGCGAGCTATGAACGAAGCGATGTATGCGCGATTTCAGCCGCCGCGATCATCATCGAATCGGTCGTCGCCTTCGAACTCGCCGCCGCACTCGTCGACAAATTCGGAGGAGATAGCCTGCAAGAGATGAAAGCTCGCTATGAGCTCTTTCAGGAGATGGCGCGAAAAAGGTAGCGGTGTGTTTGGGCTGTTTGGCCGATGCGTAAGCGAGGCACAAAAATCACAACCCGGTGGCGTAAGCGAGGGACAGCGCTGGCAACTAGGCATCCCATCCAAGGTCTCACAGCACCCCCTTCGTGCCTCAGGGATGTGCCACCCGGCGACTGAGATACCTCCCGACAAGGGCTAGTTCACTCGCGACGCAATCCCTCGCTAACGCCACGGGTTGTGACTCTGTCAAACCGCGTCAGGGTCATCCATCGTCGAGATCTTCCGAACGTCTTCCGAATGAGCATGAACTGCGGTGTAGCAGATGACACCATAGGTCGCGGCCATATGCAACGCAACCAGCGCAGTTGCAACCATAAGATCGAGAATTGAAAATCGCCCCAATGCTGGGCTGTCAAAAAGTTGGTGTTGTGGGGAATTGGTTTTGCGCAAGTTTTGTTCTCCGATTCGCTTCATGTCCGACTGGGGCTCGTCCCCGTCGGACACCGCTTTGGGGTCCTAGAACGCGCCGCGCTCTAAGATATCCGCTCCCCTCGCCCCGAAGCGGGGCGAGGGGAGCAGAGTTCTAAAGCGCAGCGCGTACTAGGGTGCCAAAGCGGCGTCCGACGGGGACGAGCCCCGGTCGGACGATAACGGCAGCTGCGGAATAAAAATGGCTGCACGAAAATCCATGTCAACACCAACTTTTTGACAGCCCACCCCAATGCCCCCCTCTTTTTTCCGTGTGCTCCGTGTATTCCGTGGTTCCCCATCTAACTAAGAAAACATCGTAAACGCTTTAGGGGTCGCACAGCGGCCACGTTGGGTTCGGATGATTAGCTCGCTTCGGAGGAGGAAGGGTTCCACCTCGTCCTCCAATGTATCGGCCGAAACACTCATCGTATGCCCAAGGGCTTCGACCCCGGCAGGCCCTCCGTGAAAGACACGAATGAGGGTCTCGATGTACCGACGGTCCTGTCGATCGAGTCCGATCGCGTCGATCCCCATCATTTCGAGGGCTCGTTGCGTCACCTCACGGGTGATCACCCCGTCCGATTTGCTCATCGCGTAATCGCGCACCCAAAGAAAACGATTGTTGGCGATACGGGGAGTTCCTCGCGCACGTTGAGCGATTTCCTCCGCTGCATCCCGCTTCAGCTCGACCTTTAACTTCTTCGCGTTCTTCCTGAGGATCTCGACCAAATCGTCGGTCGAATAGTACCCCAAGTGTTGGCGGATATGAAACCGATCCCGGAGTGGGGCACTTAGCATCCCAGCGCGCGTTGTCGCGCCGATCAGCGTGAAAGGTTGCAACGCAAGGTTCAATGTCCTCGCATTGACCCCTTCCCCGACGACGATGTCGATTCGAAAATCCTCCATCGCTGTATAAAGGAACTCTTCCACTGGTTTGGGAAGGCGATGGATTTCATCGATGAATAATACGGAACCACGCTCCAAGTTGGTGAGATAGGGGATCAGCTCTTTCGGAGCCTTGAGCCCCGGCCCTGAAGCGGTCTCCATATTCACTCCCATCTCGCGAGGGATGCAGGTTGCAAAGGTTGTCTTCCCTAACCCGGGGGGGCCGTCAAAGAGAATATGCCCCAACTGCTCTCCACGCTTGCGGGCTGCATCGATCGCGATTTGCAGAACCTCCATGACATCCTGCTGGCCGACCATGTCGGCGATACGCTTTGGACGCAAAAGTGTATCGTTGTCACCGGCAACGCTAGATTGCGGGAGCATGCCAAGGGGCTCCACGCCACCAGCCAGTTCCTCTTCGAGTGACTCTTCCCCGTCGAGTTGGGATTCCGATGTGAGCTTTCGTTCTCGTACCATCTTCAGTACTAGTTCTCCCTTACGCGTTTCGAAGTAGCACTATACCGAGGTAACGCCCCAGGCGCAATTCCTATTCCGAAGGAGAAAGCGAACTTGGATATGATTTCTAGCACTTCTGCCCCTCACCTCCAGCCTGGGCTGGTGCATCGACAAGAATATAAGGTGTCTGGGTTGTTTGGCCGATGCGTAAGCAAGGTCCGGAAATCACAACCCGTGGCGTAAGCGAGGGATAGCGCTGGCAACCAAGCATCAATCCAAGGTCTCGCAGCACGCCCTTCGTGCCTCAGGGGCGTGCCTCCCGACGCCTGATACTCCACAAGGGCCACGTTCACTCGCGACGCTGTCCCTCGCTAACGCCACGGGTTGTGATGGGGGACGCTTCGCGTCCCCCAACTACCACTGACGCCTCAGGCCCGCCCCGGCCCCTCTCCCCGAAGCGGGGCGAGGGGAGCGGAGATCTAATGCGCAGCGCGTGCTAGGACGCCAAAGCGGTGTCTGGCGGGGACAAGCCCCATCCAGACAAGAACCATTTCCCAGAGAAAAATGCTTCATAGCGTTGCCTACCCGGGGCTACCCAGCCTTGACCTACGGTCAAGACTAAGTCGCTATTCTTCTCAAAGTCCAAAGTCTTCTCCTGGAAGCGTTGTAGAACGGAATGAATTCCGTTCTACATTATTGCCCTTGGCTTCGGGTGAAACCTGGTTTTCCACCGAAATTGAAGAGCCCTTCGGTCTTGACGATCTCGACTCCGGCGTCGATGACTCGATTCATCAAGGCGGTGGTCGCGCGAGGATCTACCACTCCCTCCGAGCCGTCTGGCAACTGATATCGGCATCGATACACGTCCGAAACGAAGGTCTCTGCCAATCCGCCTGGCCAAACTTTCATCCCTCGATTGCAAAGAAACTCAAGCGACATCCCGTCGCCACCGCACGATTGAATCTTGGAAGCGAGCGCATCTGGCGAACCTTCGAATGCCACGAAGATATCGATCCCAACGAGCTCTTTCTTCTCGGTTGGCTTCACGTAAGGAGGACGCGACGTAAGAGGTCGACTAGGGGCGTTCGAGTAATCGACCGCCTTGAGAACCTCTGGCTTCTGTCCCAAGCGATCGACGACCGCTTGCGCGAACTCCTTCGTTCCGACCTTCTGCTTCGAAACCTTCTCATCGAAGATATCGTAGGTGTGGATTCCATCTTCGATCGTTTTGAGCCAAGCGTTTTGAGCTCGCTCCGCTACGGATGCCTGTCCGATATGGACGAGCATTTGAATCGCTCCGAGAAAGAGTCCCGATGGGTTGGCTAGGTTCTGACCTGCACGGCGAGGTGCCGAACCGTGAATCGCTTCGAACATAGCGAAGTTATCGCCGATGTTCGCACTACCTGCCAATCCAACCGAACCCGCGATCTGAGCGGCGACGTCCGACAAGATATCACCGTACAAGTTCGGCATTACAACCACGTCGAATACATCCGGTGTATCGGCCAGCTTGGCTGCTCCGATGTCGACGATCCAATGCTCGTTCTCGATTTCCTTGTACTCTGCTGCGACCTCATCGAAGACTTTGTGGAAGAGACCATCGGTCAACTTCATGATGTTGTCTTTGGTGAAGCAAGTGACCTTCTTACGATTGTAAGCTCGGGCATACTCGAAGGCGTAGCGAACGATCTTTTCGCAACCAGGTCGGCTGATGATCTTCAAGCACTGCGTGACGTCTGGAGAAAGTCGGTGCTCAATCCCCGCGTAAAGGTCTTCTTCGTTTTCCCGAACGATCACCACGTCCATGTTCGGGTGTTTCGTCTCAATGAAAGGAGCGTAGCTCAAGCATGGGCGAACGTTTGCATAGAGACCGAACGCTTTGCGGGTCGTCACGTTGAGGGACTTGAAACCACCACCTTGTGGGGTCGTGATTGGAGCCTTCAAAAAGATCTTGGTATCTCGCAATGTTTGAAACGCTTCGGGGGCGATCCCTGCGAGGTTCCCCTTGAGATATTGCTTCTCGCCAATTTCGATGGTGTGGATATCAAGCTGGGCCCCCGCCTCCTGAATAATCTTGAGGGTAGCCGCCATGATTTCGGGGCCGATTCCATCTCCATGCGCGACAGTGATAGGTGTTGCCATAACGTTTGAGCAGTACAGAGTTTGAGAATATAGGAGGGGAAATGCACAAGCGATTTAAGCACGACACATCGATCGGCGCTGAACCGCTGGCGAAGAAGGAGAAATCGTATTCCGTATCGTCGGTTCCGGCAACTCGCACCGGAACCAACCCCGCTGATTTCAGCATGTTTTTTCGAGCCAACGGGCCTTAAATGCTTCGTAATCGGCCCTGGTGTCGATTCCACGATGAGAAGAAGGGATTACGCCGACGACGATTTTGGCTCCTCCCTGCAGGAACCGCAATTGTTCCAATTTCTCGGTTTGCTCCAGAGGGCTCGGAGGAAAGTCCCCGAGCCGCATCAAAAAATCCCGGCGGTACGCGTAGATTCCGATGTGCTGCAAAAAAAGAGGAGGGGATTGAGTGAGCATTTCCTCCCGCCATTCTCGAGGATAAGGAATCGGCGATCGGCTGAAGTAGATCGCGGTCCCGTCCGGCTGACAAACGACCTTCACACAAGCAGGATCGTGGAGGTTTTCCGAGGTTCGTATCGGAGTGGCGAGGGTTGCAATGGAGGCTTCAGGGTGATTGAAAAGGAGATTCATCACCAAATCGATCGATTCCCCTGCGATCTCCGGTTCGTCCCCTTGGACATTGATGAAGAGATCGACATCCGGTGACTTCGCCGCCACTTCGGCAATCCGATCGGTCCCGCTCGGCGCGTTGACATCGGTCATCAGAACCTCCCCACCAAAGGAGCGGACGAGCGCCTCGGTCTTGGGATCGTCGACAGCAATCGTAATCCCGTGCGGACGTTTGGCGAGCTTGCAAGCCCGATACGTATGCTCCAAAACACTCAACCCGGTTTCGGACAAAAGAAGCTTCTCGGGGAGTCGCGTCGAAGCCAATCTGGCAGGAATAACAATGCGTCCGATCGATTCGGTTTCGTTCAATGGATTTGCGGCCTTGTCTTGAAGAGATCAGGTTAGTTGGCAGAGCTGGTATTGTAGCGATTGGTCTGCTGCGTTGGGGGATCGGTGGCTATTCAAAAGAACCACGAATCGAACGAATCTTACGAAGTAAGGCTTGAGGGGTGAGGCTTGAGACTTGAGGAAGAAGAGGGCTTCGCCCTTAGTCTTGACCGTAGGTCAAGGCTGGCCTGATGCATCGGTGTTAAAGGGGCGGACGCGAAGCGTCCCCCCATCACAACCCGTGGCGTTAGCGAGGGACA
>CAYMXM010000286.1:0-6591 GCA_964394065.1 uncultured Pirellula sp.
GCGTTCTAGGACGCCAAAGCGGTGTCTGGTGGGGACAAGCCCCATCCAGACAAGAGCCGACTTCCCATGGGAAAACGCTTCACCGCGTTGTCCGAAGGGGAGGGCAATTTGTGTAGCTTAAGCATAAAATATTATGAAGCAATCAATCTTCTCAAGAACCGCATCCTTGCGTCCCTCTTACTCTAGCCTCAAGCCTCACCCCTCAAGCCTGCTCCTCGTGTTTGCACTCGCAGCGTTTGCAAACATTTCTCCGGCTTTTCCCCAGAGCCCTGTCTTCACCAGTTGGCTTCCTCCAGCAGGGATAAGCAAAGAACGGCTGGTGGGGTTTCAGCAGACAGGATTTGGAATTGGGTACGTTTCACCAGGTGGGAGAAACTGGGCGTCTATCCTGGATGCGGGGCAACCGGGGTATCGTGCTAGGATCGGTCAACGAATGCGTGCGGCCTCTTCACGCCATGCAACCGATAGCGTGAGCGATCTCGTTGTCGATTCCCAGTGGGTGGTAATTCAATCGGACGGAAAATGCTTGCTCGCGCCGGAAGGAGCGTTCGCAACGTCGCTAGCGAATCATCTTCGACCTGCCGAGGGGGACGTGTTGACTCGTGTCCCTTTGTCCTATTTCGTCGAACGAGAGGGAGAAGTAGAGGACGAAGCCGGAACCGTTTCGATACGAATCCAATCTCGATCGGTCTCGCAACTTCGGTCCGTATCGAAAAGCAAAGCCCACTCGGTAAGCCAATTGCTCGGTCAACTCGACTCCATCCCGCCATGGATCTTGATCGAACGGGTAGAGCCGGTTCTTGGTCAAGTTTCTCTCTTGATACCAGCATGGATATCGGAGAATGAAGGGTCGGATAGTTCCCACGAAATGAACCAAGAGGAAGAGTATTACGATGCGTTCCATGCGATCCCGATTCAACACGGAGATCGAATCCAACTCCTCGATGATGTCTATCTCCCTTTGGTTCTGAAATCGTGGAACCAAGGGAGTTCTAATGCAGGAATCACCCCCACCCCCTCATCAATACACATTCCGATTTGTCATAGAATTAAACCACGGAACACACGGAGTACACGGAAATGAAGTTAACCAGCGACAAACTTGGGACCTATATTCGCGACCGTGAACTCGTCAAAATCGAGCGGTCATCGATTGACTCAAACTCCTTACAAGCTTTCCTACTAGGATTTTCTGATCATTTGGTTGCGTGCCGGCTCGTGAGTGACTTTCATTTAGAAGGACTGATGTTTCTACGTCGCAGTACGATTTCCAACATCACAGTCGATGCTACCTCACGATTCCAGAGAGAGCTTCTCGAGAATGCCGGATTAATTGACGATGAACTCTTTGTGTTGTCTCATCGCATTGATTCCTATGCAAGTTTACTAACGGGGCTGCGTCATAACCAGATCACGATATTCGAAGAAGAATCGCTCGATGATTCTTACTTCTGGATTGGACGCTACGTCTGGCACGAAGATGGAACTCATTGTGTTCATGAGTTCTCAGGGACGGGCGTCTGGGATGATGATTTAACGGAACTTGATCTCGATGCGTTAACTTGTTGCCAATTAGACTCAAATTACATTCTTTTTTATCAGCGTTATTTCGATTTGAATGGGTTTCCACCCATACCTTAAGCCTGGGCTGTCAGAAAGTTGGTGTTGTGGGGATGTCGGTTTCCAATCCGGTGGTTTACACCACCGGCAAAGATGTGCCGCCCTCCGGGCTAAGAGGATGCGAAGCATCCGATAGTGTTGGCTCGATGACTCTTTTTTCTTGCCAGCCACCATGGAAGTACCGCGCCGTGAAAATCAGGGCGAGGAGAACAACCCAGAAAGTGATGGCTCCCCACCAGAAGTAGAGATTGTTCACTCCGGTCAAATAGCTCACCAGCAGCCCACCGACGACCGTGACACTTCCGGCCACGATATGCCCGAAGAGAACGAAAAAGGTATCCCCAGCCCCTTTGAGGGCCCCTACGAACACAGTCTGGATCGCATCGAAGATGCAGTACCCCGCGATGAAGTAGAGAAGCGGGCGCAACATCTCTCGCATCTCTTCAAACTTCCCCGGCTCAACATCCAGCGAGATGATCTTCATCGCAAAATCAGGGAAGCCACCATACAGCACCACGAAGATCATGCTGTAGCAGATCCCGATGAACAACCCACTCATCACCATCCGCCGCGCCAGGTCCTTGCGTTCCTGCACAAGATACTTCCCAACCAATACCCCCACACCGATTCCCAATCCGATCAGCGGGATGAACGCGATGATGTTCACGCCGAGGGCCAAAGTCGATGCCGCCGCAGGGCGTTCTCCTAGTCCACCGACAATCATCATGATGATCGTAAAGCTCCAAGCCTCCGCGACGACCGATACCCCCGCAGGCCAACCGTAATGGAAGAGCCGTTTCATCAGTGGGAACTCAAACTTCAATTTGCGATCCAGCTCATCGGCCGGAACCGACGCTACATCGCACTCCAGCCTTCCGGTGATCTTGTCTCGCGTATGAACCAACCTTCGCTTGAAGTCTGGCCATGCGTAGTAGATCAGGACTAGGAGCTTGAAGTTGAGAGCAATACTCCCCGCGATCGCTGCACCGGCAGCCCCTAGACTCGGAAATCCCCACCAGCCGAAGATGAGGGCCAGATCGAGAACGATGTTGATCACCGTTGCGATGGAATCGGAAACGATCAGAATTCGAGTACGACCACTCCCCGCGAATAGACCGACGATCGAGGAAGCGATGATCGTTCCCCATGCACCTGGAATGAGCCAGATAAAATAAGACGCCTCCTGCGACGCGAGCTCTTCCGAGTGCCCCGACATGAGGAAAAAGTCCTTGACGACGGTTCCGAACAGAATGAGGAATGGGCCGATGACCAAAGCCATGAGGATCCCTTGCCAGACGATCGAGAAGGCCCGATCCGGACGCTTCGCCGCAAGGTACTGAGCCACGAAGACGCTTGTATAGCCACAAAGCCCCGTCGGGAAACAGGTGAGAGCCCAGCTCAATGTTCCGGCTCCCATCGCTGCCGCTGAACTCGACTCGCCGTATCGGTAAAGCAACATCCGATCGACGAACAAGGTCAATGAAAATAACCCCGTCGATAGCATCAACGGCCAAGCCGTCGAAAGAACTTCCTTCGTATCTCGTTTAAGTTGCTGGATCATGAGAGGAAGGACACACGAGGGTTCGCTCCCCTCGGAAGTTCGAGGAGCTAAATTGCTAGCGTAGAACCCAACGGACAACGACCAATAGCATGATCGCCGGCAGGTAGATCAAAGATGCCCGAAGAAGAGTTCTGGCGGTTGTGTTGTTGCGATCCTTCAGGAAACGAACCGAGGCAACCAACTGCCAAAGGCAGGATACCGCTCCCAACAAGGCCACGATCCAGGTCGCAACCGAATCGGGGCGCAACACCAGGACTGAAAGGGGGACGAGGGCCAGAGCACCGATTACCGCGTGCCAGCCGGCCGCAATCCCGGTCGGCTCTTCCTTGGTCAACATCCGAAAACCCGCCTTGGCATACTGCTCCCGATAGAGCCAAGCGATCGCCATAAAGTGGGGGAATTGCCAAAGCGCAACGATGCCGGTCAATCCCCAGCCATTCCAGTCGGTGAGACTTCCCCCCACCGCCGTCCAACCGATCATCACCGGGAGAGCCCCAGGAAAAGTCCCGACGGCTGTGTTCCACCAAGACACGGTCTTCAGAGGAGTGTAGATCCAGCAATAGACCACCCAAGTCGTCAAACCGCAAAACATCGCGGTCCAGTTGACAGCCAAGCCTAGGTAGAGGCAACCGACGACGACGAGGAGCCAACCGAAGACTGCCGCTTCAAATCGAGTTAACCGTCCACTTGGAATGGGGCGGGTGAGGGTTCGAGGCATCATGAGATCTCGCTCATGCTCGTACCATTGATTGATAGTGCTTGCACTCCCCGCGATCATTCCGGTGGCGACGAGGGTGTGAATCCAAACCCACCAAGAGACGACATAGCCGTGCATTTGCTGAGCGGCGAACATCGCGACCGCCACCGTCAGGAGAATCATCACCATGATCCTCGGTTTGGTCAGTGCAGCGTAGTCCCGCCACCAAGCGACAGGGAGTTCGCTCGGAATCGCAACGGCGGGGATCGATTTGTTTTCGCCTGTAGGAGTGGCCACGCTGCTCATCAGGTACCTGCACCCGTCCTTCCGCGATCGCTCGCTTCGCCGGATTGTTCCTCAATTTCTGCTGATGCTGCAGCAAAACGGCTCGCCACACATCGTCGTTCGACGCGACATAGTAACCAAAGAGAGCAAACGATCAACAGTGAACCAGTCGCTTGATGTCCGTTTACGATCATCGATTCAGCAAATCCACGACCGGCGATCGTGTATTTGGCAAAAAATGCGTTCCATTCCTGCCACGGGAGGGCGTAGTTGACCACCCAAGTCCCTAGCCCCAAAAGGACTTGCAGAGTGACACACCCTACCAAGGCCGCTGTAGGTAAATAGAGTGCTCGACATCGGCGATAAGGGGCCACCGTCAGCACGATCCCCACGACCCACACGATTAAAAGGGTGATCAAAATCGCAAAAAAGAGGTGCGTATGGACAAACCCGACGAACATGGAAGGTTTCCACATCGGGAGGGCATGCCGCAGGTGGGCCCCCATGGTCAATTGAAAAATCGTGGCAAAAAGGAGGATCCACGCGATTCTTCGAAGCCCTTTTCTCTGGAAAATCCCCTTCGCTTCCTCCCAGTCCCGCGCATTGATCATCACGATCCAGCAGGCGAGCGCAAAAACGAGGGGGCCGAAGACGCCGTGGATCATGGCGACCGACCTTTCATCGAGCAAAACTCGCAGCCCTCCTAGGGCTCCTTGCGAGATCACGCCGAGCAAAAAGAGCCAGCTGAGGCGGTGGGCCCAACCTCGCTTCTCATATTTTCTGGAAACGAAGACCAGGAGGATCGCTAAAAAGCCGACCAACGACGCCAGGAGTCGATGCCCATGCTCCACCAACAAATCAAACGGTCCGAAAAGCCACGTCGTCCATGGGTACAAAAAGAGGTTGTACCCGTAGGTTCCTGGCCAATCGGGGACCGCCATCCCTGCGTCATGGGTCGTGACCAACCCACCGAGCCAGATCAACGGAAAGGTCAAAACCGCGATGGCTAAACTCCATCGGTAGACCGCCGGAGTGGTTGATCGGCGAGTGGTTGCCTGGGGGGGCAACTGGTTGGTCGATTGAGCGGTTGATGAAGCCTTTATTGTTGATGAAGCGTTCATTGGAGTTCCTCCGAACGCTCTGATGCGCGATCCGCCCGTGGCTCGGGCACATCAGTACTAAGGGGAAGGACGCGAAGCGTCCCCCCATCATAACCCGACGCGTTAGCGAGGGAATGCGTCGCGAGTGAACGTCCCCCTTGCCAAGAATCCTGCCCCCAGGTGGCACGTCCCTGAGGCACGAAGGGCGCGCTGCGAGGTCTTGCGTGGGACGCTTGGTTGCCAGCGTTGTCCCTCGCTGACGCTTCGGGGTGTGATTTCGGGACACTGACGTTTTGTCCAATTAAGCTCACGACATATCGGACCAAGTCTCGGAATTCCTCTTCGGTAATTCCGTTCGGAGAATGGGGGGCAATTGCAGCCGAAGGCATCGGAGTTCCGTCGATGCCGACTTGAATTCGCCTTGCGATATCCGCAACCGACGAGCCACCTCGCAAGGCTCCCAGATGGAAATTTCTCGACCGATTGAGAACCGGTTTGAGAGCTCCAAATGGTTTCATCGTTCGCCATTCCGATTTGTTTGCCGGATCGAGTCCGACGCGGATCGTCCAATCCTTCGTCCATTCATCGTAGTCTTGCGAAACCCCGTCCCCTTTTCCGTCGGGGCCGTGACACTTGTAGCAGGCGGTCTTATCGCTCTTGAAAAGAGCATGCCCTCGGGTGATCGACTCCGCTAGCTCCTCCCCGGTTAGCTCGGGAACGGTGATTTCTTCGGGAACCTCTTCAGGGGCTTGCTTCCAAGCGGCGACGATTCTCTTCGCAGCTTCGACGCCGTCCGCTGCCGTCAGATCGGTTTCTGCCAGGTCGATTTCTTCGTTTGCGGCGGTCCGGAGGAGCCGGCGTTCGACTTCCCCACGAATGGATAGGTAGATCACATACTCCACCATCGACTCGATATCGCTGGCGAATTCCTCCCGATTGCGAAGGGGGGCGAAGGCTGGCATCGCAGTCCCAGGGATGCCGGCTTCGATGATTTTCACAAGGTCGGCTCGCGTCGGCTTGCTACCGATCGGCGTGGATTTGAATTTGAAGGTGCCGCGTCGAAAGTCCCGTGCGTAAGGGGCGAGGAGAGATGCAGCGGGGCCAGCGCCGTCTCCGGTAAGCCCGTGGCATTGGACGCAGTGCTTTCGATAGAGCCCCCGTTCGACTCGGTCGTGGGCTCGCCCAACCGGCCCAGCGCTCCGCTCCACCTCGGACCAATCCAGGATCTGCTCGACCCCTTCGGGCCATTTCGGGGCATCGGGGGTTCCGAAAAGTTCCCCCGTGATTTCGGAGGCTCTACGCGCAAGCGGGGAAACCTCTTCCGGGTC
>CAYMXM010000287.1:0-6590 GCA_964394065.1 uncultured Pirellula sp.
ACTTCAACCCCTCACCCCCAGCCCCTCTCCCCGAAGCGGGGCGAGGGGAGCGGAGCTATAAAGCGCGGCGCGCCGAGACTTAAAAATGGAAGTTATGCGGTACAGTTCCTAAGGACGAAACTAACCTTACCTAACAAATCGATCGAGAGAACCTTTGACCAGTTCGATTCCCCCCGAAATCCCATCTGACACGCCCGCAAAGGCATCTGCCGAAAGCTCGTCGGAGAATCCTACTAAGATTCCTACAGGGGAGCAGCAGTACCAGATCGATTCCGCGTTGTTAGATGCTGTTCTCAACACGGCCGTCGACGCGATCGTGATGATCGACTCGCAGGGAAGGATCATTCATGCGAACAAATCGGTGGAACGCATGTTTGGATTCGATCCCGATTGGCTGGTAGGACAGAACGTTTCGATTCTGATGCCCGAGCCCGATCGCTCCCGACACGATGGGTATCTTGAAAAGTACCGCGAGACGGGAAAGCGAAGGATCATCGGTATCGGGCGGCATGTCCTTGGGCAGCGCGCCGATGGGAGTCTCATCCCGATCGACTTAGCGATTAGTGAAGTCCGAGTCGGAGACCGAGTTCTTTTCACGGGAATCATGCGCGACATGACGGAGCGACATGAAACCGAGGCGAGTTTGAGAGAGGCCCAGCAGAAGGTCATTCAGAGCGAGCGTTTGGCGGCGATCGGGCAGATGGTGACCGGGCTAGCCCATGAGAGTCGCAATGCGCTTCAACGTTCACGCGCTTGCCTCGATATGCTCGACCTTGATCTCGAGTCGGCTCCGGAGCAAAAGGACTTGGTCCGTCGAACCCGTTCCGCCTTGGTGGAATTGCAAACATTATATGAAGAGGTGAGCAGTTATGCGGCACCGATCAAACTGGGGAAGTCGAGGGAGAAAGTCGCCGAGTTGTGCGATCGAGTCTGGAACCATCTTCAAGATGTATGGGGACCGATGGGTGTTACGTTGGAGATCGATTGCGACAGATGCCCAGCGGTCTATTGCGATGCCCATCGGGTAGGTCAAGTCATTCGCAACATCTTTGAGAACTCGCTAGCGGTCGTGCCGAAGAAGTCCCGTTTTTGTGTGGTATGTAGAACGATCCAATCGGCGAAACAATCCTATGTTCGAGTTACCTTTTCCGATGACGGTCCCGGCTTGAACGAAGAGCAACGAACGAAGATATTCGATCCTTTCTACACGACGAAGACGAAGGGAACTGGGTTAGGGATGGCGATCAGCAAGCGAATCATCGACGCCCACGGAGGAGACCTCTACGTCGGCGGTCTCGAAGACCGCGCCCCCGGCCTCTTCGGTGCGGTCATCGTGATGGAGTTGCCATTGTAGAACGGAATTCATTCCGTTAAACAACGCTTCCATCCAAAGCCCCTACCAACACGCTACGCCCGCTAAAATCTCAGGGCTGCTTAAGGATGGACTGTCAAAAAGTGGACGTTGACACTGCTTTTTGGGTGCTCGGATCTATTCCTTTTTAACCGCAGGGGGCGCAGAGAATCGCAGAGGAGAACACAAGGTTTAGCTTTGCAGCCTCTGGTATCCCGAAGGGATTACAGCCATTAGCCGGTGGTAAGCGCAGCGCCACCACCGGTGAATCGTGAAGAGACGCCAACGATCCCGGAGGGATCGCAGAAGCGTCCGAGTTACGAGCAACGAGCGAGAAACTCGGTCAATTGTTTCTAGCACTTCTACCCCTCACCCCCCAGCCCCTCTCCCCGAAGCGGGGCGAGGGGAGCAGAGGTCTAAAGCGCGACGCCTACTAGGGCGCCAAGGCGTAAAGGAATAAATCGATCTTCCCTCGTCCCTCCCTTTGCGTCTTGGCGCCTTTGCGTGAGTCCTACCGGGGATTGCCCTTGGTCGTAGGTGGCTGAAGTAGGTTCTTCAATGTGGGGAGTTTGTTGAGAAAAGACATAGATTCCATTCCGAGTTCATGGTTATAGGGAAAGACTAGGTTGTAGTCGGGAATGGAAATCGTACACGCAAACAAAGGCTTTATACGACGCTCCGAATCCCCTTGGGCGAACACTTCCACGTAGTGAGTCGGAACATGTTGCATAACTCCAGTGTGGTGTTCTCCGGATAGGATCTCACTTAAGAAATCGACCATCTCCTGTGCCTCTTTGGGGGGGAGAACATGAGCTTTGAGGAAGCGAACCTTCTCACCCGAGGGTAGCTCTACCTCATCCTCCCTCTCTGAAAAGAAGCTCTCTGTCGTCTTGGTTTCTTCCCTCTTAATCTTGTCTAAGACGAACACATGGACGACGTTTGCTGTGCGGATTTCTTTTGCTTTGGATACGCGAAATGTTTCTTTAGCTTTAAGAATTGTTTCTGCCAGAACCACCTCTGGGGATGGGGCTTGTGCCGACAGGGGAACTGCCGAGGTCATAGTTCCTGCGACAAACACTGCCGTTGCACAGAGGTATCTCATTTAACTTAGCTTTTGCTTTTTAACGGCAGGGTGCGCCTGGAGCTGATGAAAAGTTGGTGTTGACAAGAAATTTTGAGTGTCCGGATTTCAATCGCGTAGCGATGGCAGCACGTAGCCGTGGGCGTAAGCCCACGGGCTCCGGACAAAAGAGCTTCTCGAGCCGCGAATGCGGCGGCAGCACCCTCGAATTGGTTCGATGCTGGCGCCGCATTCGCGGCTCAAAACCATGTGGACCGGGCAACCGCGGGCTCACGCCCGCGGCTATGGGCTGCCATCGCTACGCGATTCCAAACCAAGATCATCGCTTTGCGATTCAAAGACCTACGAAGTATCGTAGCAGTTTTCAAATCCTATTTCTGCCTGACTTACCTATGTTACGATCTTTTCATCACCCCAGGCTTACCCTCTGCGAATCTCTGCGTCCCCTGCGGTTAACAAGGAAAAAAACTTTACTACGAGACGGCAGCGGTTTTTGTTCTGGATTCGCGGAGGCCGCGGCTGAGGATGTCTCGTAGTTGGGGGGAATAATCCTCGTATCGAGACTCATCGGCAGGGCCATCGGAATATTGATAGATCGCGTCCCGAGGTTTGTTCCCCAACGCGATCAAGCTGCTGGAAACCGTTCCGTAGTCGGCCCCTCGGAGCACCATGTTCGCTCGGCCCGTCGGCGTCGGGGAGCGCGCGAATACCTTGCTCGCTACCGCGAGAAATTTCACCGGAGAGTCCAACGTTTGCAAGGTGAGCAATCGACTCGCCAATCGGACCCGTTCGTCGCGGGGATCGTTCAAGTCTCTCGCCCCAACGATATTCAGACCAGCTCGCATTTCCACCACTTCGTTCTCCGATTCGTGATGGATTACGTAGCCAGATTCCCGATCGGCGATCACGAGATTGCAAGCTTCAAACTGATATCGATCGAGTTCCTCAAGGGCTCGTTCGACGCAGCTCTGCGCGGTTTCGCTCTTGAGCGTTTCTTTGCATAAGAGCCCCCGCGAACGATTGCTTCCGAGAGGTTCCAACGTTCGACGGTTGCAAACCCCTACAAAAACACCGAATTGGTTCACCCCTAACCAAGTCCCCCCACTGGGTTGATCGGTCGGGCAAAGGATTCGGGGTTTCCCTGCGTGGATCGTCGGGGCAGAACTCCGCCGGTCAAAAAACTCCTCTCGATTGGCTGCAACAAGAATGGGACAGTCAGAAACCACGCGAAATTGAATGGCCAGTAAGCACATCGCAAAATTCGCTCTTTCTAGGGTTGGAGCTGGTGGATCGAGCTACGTTAACGGCTTCTTATCACACGTACAAAGCGTGATTACGTGGCTCGTAACGGACACTAATCTAACCGGATCTTCCCTCCCTAGTCACCCCCTTTTTTTGAATATGCTAGCATAAATCGTGGAATACTTGTTCATAACCTTAATTAGGGGATGCTCCAAGCTTCCTAGATCCCCCGGCCCCCCATCACAACCCGTGGCGTTAGCGAGGGATAGCGTCGCGAGTAAACAATGCTCTTGTCGGTAACATTTTGGGTGCCTGGTGGTACGCCCCTGAGGTACGAAGGGCGTGCTGTGAGACCTCGGATGGATGCTGGGTTGCCAGCGCTGTCCCTCGCTTACGCCACGGGTTGTGATTTTCGGGCCTCGCTTACGCGCCGGACAAACAGCCTAGGACGAGCCCCCGGTCGGACGATAAATGTTTCGCAGCGTCGGCCCTTGTCGGGAACATCGACGTTATAATAAGCCTCTCTCTATTTACCCTAAAGAATCCGCCCTTCTTTTGAGGAGATCACGCTCCATGAACGCCGAACGTAAAGAGCGGCTGCGCGCCGTCGTCTATGCGATCAAAGACTTAGACGAATTTTCCCCTGATAGCGCCAAGCTCCACTGCAGGGATGCTCACCCTGCTTATGTGACTCGGGTGCTAAAACAGTTGACCCAGGAAGGGCATCTTGATCGACATTTTCAGGAGAGCGGAGAGGTCTTCCGGTGGTCACGGTCCAAGCCGATCGATTTGGAAACTTGGGTGCAGCAACATGTTCATGGAGAACAGGTGAAGGAATCTCCGGAGGAGGATAGACCACGCGAGCAGCTACTTGCCCACGGGGCCGCCGCTCTCACCGACGGACAGCTTTTAGCGATTCTCATTCGAGTCGGAGTCACGGGGGACTCCGCGGTCCAAGCTGGACGTCGGATCGCCAATCTATACTCTTCGGATCGGCTTTCTCATTTGGTGGATGCGAGCCTTCCCGAGTTACGAACGATCAGCAAAGCGATTAGGAAGGATAGCTTTGCTCAAATCATGGCAGGCATCGAGCTTGGTCGGCGCATCGCGGCTCAGCGAGATGTTCAACGGAAAGCTCCGACGCGAATTCGAAGCACGGAGGATGCGGTGCGATACTGTATGCAGACGTTTCATCGGCTAGCGGTCGATGGAAGGCAAGAAGAGTTTCACATTGTAACCCTCGACACGCAGTTCGGCCCGATCGGAACCCACCACATCACCACCGGAACGCTAGATGCCAGTTTGGTGCATCCCAGAGAAGTCTTTCGAGCAGCGATTCGAGATAGCGCGTCCGCGATTCTACTGGTGCACAACCATCCGTCAGGGGATCCGACGCCGAGCCGAGAAGATCGCGCCGTTACCGATCGATTGACCAAAGCAGGAGACTTGGTCGGAATCCGAGTCCTCGATCACGTCGTCGTCGCAAAAGAAAGTGGGCGAAGCGTTTTGGATAGTTAAGGCCTATAAGGACGCGAAGCGTCCCCCATCACAACCCGTGGCGTAAGCGAGGGACAGCGTTGCGAGTGTACGTGGCCCCTCGTCGGGAATCTCTCGGGCGCTGAGTGGCAAGTCCCTGAGGCACAAAGGGCGTGTTGCGAGACTTTGGATAGAGGTCTGGTTGCCAGCGCTGTCCCTCGCTTACGCCACGGGTTGTGGTTTTAAGGGAATCTCTTCTTCCTCAAGCCCGACAGCAACTCCGGGCGAGACGCCCGGGTCACGATCTCAACCTACTGTGCATCGACCGGCCAAGCGATGGTTGCAGGAATGTACTCAATGCCTTCTTCATGGTAACGATTGACAACTCCTTGGTATTTGGTTTGTCGACTCGAACTTCGCATCTTCTCTTCATTCGCTTGGCGCTCGTACTGAGCAAGGTTTTCCTGAAGGACCGATGCTTTGGTTTCGAGAAGCTGCATCGCAGCGGTTTGCTCTTCCATAGTAGCAGTGAACTCCGCTTGAAGTTTACGGCTCTCTTGGTTGAGGTTGGAGACCATATCTTCAAGCTCACCTATTTTGATATCCCGTTCCGCGATTTCTGCATCGGCGCGAAGTACTTTATCTCGAAGCGTTCCATTCTCTTCACGAAGCTTGCGTAGTTCTTGAGAAGGGTCCATCGCAACAGGGCTCTCAACCGCTGGCGTCTTCTCCGCTGCTTCTACTTGTTCGACAGGAGGAGAGGATTCCTTCGAATCCGCAGGTCCGAGGAGCAGGTCCTCTTGAGGGATCGCTTCCGAACCTTTGGCACTGGACGTTTCGCTCGGGCTGGTTGTAACGAGCGAAGAAGTATCGAGGAGATCATCCAAATCCGGATCCTGAGCGGCCACAGGAGCCATGAGGGAACAGGAGGCGGCGATCGAAATGATTCTTGCAAAGCTCGATCGATGACCAATGAATCTACAGGGCATTTTAATCTCTACCTGGTTCTAAAGTTCAATTGCCGCGCCCCGTGAAGAGCGCGCGAAAAGGCTCCTAGAACGTAGGTCAAGAATTTGGCAGGGGGCCTAAAGTGGAAAGAAAAATTAGAAATTTCAGGAGAATTTGCTTTTGTCGGGAGGAGCGCCGGTCCCGGGGCTGACGCCGCTTTGGCGTCCTAGAACGCGCAGCGCATTAAGAATCCGCTCCCTTCTGCAGCCCGGAGCGACGGTCTTATTTTGGGTCAATAACCGAATCGCAAAATTGGTAAATTTTGCGATTTCCGTTTCCCGGGTTGGCCAGCGTGTGCCACCTTGGGGCTCTGCCCCAAACCCCGGGATTTTCTTAGGCATAGCTCGGAAAGTCATCGTGCTTTACGCGTATTTCCGCTCCGGGCTTGCGGAGATATCGGTCTTCTATCCGGTGGTTTACACCACCGGCAAA
>CAYMXM010000288.1:0-6548 GCA_964394065.1 uncultured Pirellula sp.
CGTCGAACTGAGTGATGACCGCTTCCTGGCCGAAAAGATCGGACGATAGGATTTCTAGAAGTCGTAGCATGTTTCGGCTCAGCGTGTCAAAAATCGAGACTTTTCCTGATCGGACTCTGCTTAGTTATCGTCCAAAGCGGATTAAGTTGCTAGTAAGTTGTGAAATATGTGGAAAATGATTGGGGGAGAAGGTCACCCTCCCCCAAGGTGGACTGACGCATCGGTGTTAAGGGGGGCGGACGCGAAGCGTCCTCCCAATCACAACCCGTGGCGTAAGCGAGGGACAGCGCTGGCAACCAGGCATCCATCCGAGGTCTCAGAACACGCCCTTCGTGCCTCAGGGACGTGCCACCCGACGCCCGGAATATTCCCGACACCGGAATATTCCCGACAAGGGTTACATACACTCGCGACGCTGTCCCTCGCTTACGCCACGGGTTGTGATTTTCAGGCAACATCCCGGACAACCGAAGTTCCCTCTTCCTCAAGTCTCACCCCTCAAGCCTGATAAAGCCGGTAACATAGTGGTTCCACAATTACCTGTTGAACCTTTCTTCCCAATTCGTTTCCATCCGTTTCTTCAGCAGCTCCCGACAATGATCCTAACCCTTGAGTACGAATCCCGCGATGGTTTGCCCCATCGGATGTCTGTTCGGCCAAACGAAGTGGCAACATTTGGGTCGAGCAAACGGGCCGACGAGGTGATCGAGGGGGACCCGAACATCGCCCCCGTTCACTTCACTACCTTCATCCAGGATGGAAATTGGATCGTCGAGGCCCAACCCGGTTTTCCCCTTCGTCTAAACGGTATCTTTGTTCCGCGGGGGGCACTCCGAAATGGGGATCGGATTCGAGTCGGAAACACCGACTTGCGTGTAAACCTCCCCGCTCCCCCCAACGACGCGCTCTCTCCATCCAACCCCTCACTTTCAGTAGTCCACTCCAAGGACGGAGCGTCAACTCGACTAGAGACCTCCCTCACCCCACTCCCGACGGGAATCGCCGAGGGAACGATTCCTGGAGGACTCGAGCATTTGCACCATGTTGCAAATGGACTTCAACGGTGGATGCCTTCCCATCAACGGCGTGGCTACTTTCTTTGGAACCAACGTCGATTTAGGGAGGCAGATCTTGCGGAGATCTGGAAATCGAACGGAACCGATTTGATCGGACATATACCGGAAGAGTTTCTAGAAGCGGACTCTCTCGCGATCGCTCCTTACACGCCGTCCGAAGAAAGTATCGCCGAGGTAGTGAAAGTGATGAGCCACGATGCGGGTGTTTTCCTGATCAGTCCCTTGGAGGAGAAGGATCTTTGCGAAGGACTCAGAATCGCTTGGGCATGGTACATGCGTCCAAGTCTTTTGCTCCATCAACTCCGAAATGGCTCCAAACCATTGGCGTCAATCCTTTTACAAGGAGTCGACGCAGTGATGGTCGTTCCCAGTGAATCGCAGGATCTTGTCTTTCTCGGGAAGAAAGAAACGCTCGAACCATTGATTGCTGAGTTGGTGTCTTAGCACGCGTTGCGCTTTAAGGTGTTTGGCTGTTTGGCCGACGCGTAAGCGCGGCCCGAAAATCAGAACCCGTGGCGTAAGCGAGGGATAGTCCCCTTACTTCTTCTCGTTAGTCGTGAGAAGCTGGATCGCGACTCCACGGATCTGTCGGATGGAACTCAAAACGCGATCGGCTCCCTCCGCATCCCCTTTCTTACGAAGCTTCTTCTCTTGGCCAGCCAGCTTTCGGGCCACCTTCAAGAGCTTTTCCACTGCAGCGAACTCCCCTTCGCTGAGATGTAGGGAGGCAGCGGTCGATGCATCGGCTACTAGTGTGATGTTCCGATCACTTGAGATGGATTTCATGATTTCCTGATAGATCGGATCGTTCTTCAGATCTATGGGAGCTGGTTTGGGGAGCGTCTCCAGATCCGGAAGTTTCAGGGGGCGATGGGCATCGTGTTCACTTGGGGAAACAGGTTCTGAAGGTGTTGCCGATGCGTTCGTTGGGAGGGGGGGAGGAGGCAAGACACCAAACGAAGGAGAAGCCGCCTCCGGTGGGGGAGTGGGAACCTCCGTAACCGTTTCGATCGCTTGGGTGATTTCGGTCCCTTCAATAAGAGGTGCGACCACGATCGTCAAAGGCTGTGGCGCTACCTTGGTGGGAGGAACGGGGCTCGGGTTCAGCACGGCCCAGAAGCCCCAAACGGGCAAGAGGAAAGAAGCGATCCCGAAAGAAGTAAGATTCCACAAGCTGTACAACATGATGTTCGAAAACTCCGTTCACACGAAAGGAAGATAGGGGCAAAGAAAGAGGTAATGTTTGATATGCAAACCAATGCTGAGTCTATCAGATTCTCGTTTGCATTTCGACTCACCCACCTCCCCCTGGAATGGGGGATGGCTACTATGAGTAACCCTCCCCAAAGAGATGTGCCACCCGACGCCTGAGATATTCCCGACAAGGGCTACGTGCACTCGCAGCGCTGTCCCTCGCTTACGCCACGGGTTGTGATGGGGGAGACGCTTCGCGTCCCTCCCCCTACCACCGATGCGTCAGGCCAGGGTTACGCTGGTAGAATTTCATCTGCCACTTACCTTAGTTTTACCTTTTTAGTTTCTTGTTCCATTTTTTAGATCGAGCAAAACATGACCGAAAGCTATGACCTCCTCAACGGGCAACTGGATGAGGCCCAAATCCGACAAATCGCACAAAGCATCGGGGCCAACGAAGAAGAGACTCGCAACGCGATCGCTGCGGCGATACCAACCTTGATCGGTGGCCTCGGACGGGCAGCGGAAAGTCCGGAAGGAGCCGAAAGGATCACTTCGCAAATCCAAGCGTTCGGTAGCTTGGGAGGGGGGGATATCTTTTCCAACCTTCCTGCTCCGCGCGGTTCTTCCTTGGATAAGTCACTCGGTCCAGGGAACGAACTTCCTGGACGCACCTCGGGTGGTTCCCCCTTGGGGGGAAGACCAGGAAGCTCGCCGCAGCAACCGAGCGGGGGACTTCCGGGAGGTGATATGCTCGACCAAATCTTCGGCGGGAAGAAGAAACGCGTAGAGGAGGCGGTAGGGAAGTCGAGCGGGCTCGACTTAAAGAAGGTCGGACCTCTTCTCGCAATCCTCGCTCCGATCATCCTCGGGGCACTTCGCTCCAAAGCGAGCGCCGGCTCCAAGGCAAATCCCGGCAAGAAAGAACAATTCGATCCAGGGAGCATCACCGACATTCTTCGTGGCGAACGGACTCGTGTGGAATCGAAGCAAGGTGGGAGCCTCATCGGTCGTATCCTCGATCAAGACGGAGATGGAGACTTCGATTTCGCCGATATTCTGAAACTAGGAATGCGTTTCTTAGGAGGGCGGAAGTAGGAGGCTGCTTCGATCGTGGCCCGGGCGTCTTGCCCGGAGTGGGGACAACCATGGGAAGGGATAACCACGAATCGCACGAATTTTACGAATGGAAGTTCGGGGCTGACGCACAGGTGGTAAGAGGGAGGACGCGAAGCGTCATCCACCCATCACAACCCGACGCGTTAGCGAGGGACTGCGGCGCCGGTAAACGTGACCGCTGTCAGGAATATTTCGGGCCCCGCGGGCAAACCACTTGAGGCGCGAAGGGCGTGTTGCGAGACCTCGCATTGGGCGCGCGATTGCCAGTTCTGTCCCTCGCTTACGCGTCGGGTTGTGATTGCGTAGCGGCTAGGATTTTTTCCTGGATGGAATATCATGGCAGTTCACATTCGTTCTGGCATTCGGGAACTAACAACCGCGAGGAGCCGTCTTGGACTATGAATTCCAATTCGGAGGATAGGCAGGTGATCGATCAAGTTCTAGCGGGAGAGCCATGGCGTTTCAGCGCGCTCGTTGAACGGTATGAACGTCCGGTCTTTCTCTCGGCTTTCTCATTTCTACGCAATCGCCAAGACGCCGAAGACGTTACGCAAGAGGTTTTCGTTGCTGCTTTTCGACGACTCGCTAGTTTCGAAGGACGCTCCAGCTTCCTCACATGGCTCCGGAAAATCGTATTCAATCAATGCGTCGATCTCAGAAGGAAGAAGATTGTCAGGCATTCGGTTTCCCTCGAATCCAATTCCGTTCTCCCCTTGGCAAGACCATCCGACGGCCCCGCTGCTATCGCGCAGAGAAAGGACTTGGTGGAATCGGTCCAGCGAGCGATCGACTCTCTTTCTGACGAGTATCGCCATATCATTCTGCTGCGGGATGTCGATGGGATCGACTATTCGGAGATCGCTTCGATTCTTGAAATTCCAATAGGAACTGTTCGGAGTCGCCTTCACCGAGCTCGATCTGAATTGAAGCTGGTTCTCGAAAGCAGAAGGATCGATCTCCTCGCCTTGGAAGATTCGACCAGCGAGGGGCCTTACGGAGCGAACGAAAGGAGGATGCCATCGTGAACGATCCACAAGCTGTTCCTTTCGATGAATCCTTGCTGACGGCCTATCTGGATAACGAACTCTCCCAAGAAGAAAGAGTCGCTACCGAAAAGGCTTTAGAGGCATCCCCTTCGCTTCGAGATTTATTGAGTGATTTAGCTCGAGTACGCAATCTGGTTGCCTCCTGCCGAGAAGAATGGAGCGAGGAGTTGCGGGAGGAGCGAGAAGATTGCCGCATCGTCAAGGCAGGCCCCTGGGGCACTCCTCCGAAAGATGTCGCGTTCGCACCTCGTGCAGAACTTTCCTACGCTTCCCCCGTCGAGCGAGTTTCCTCGGTAGAGCTGCAAAAGGTGGGGCAGGAAAAGGAGCCGGGAAGGTGGTTCGGAGTTCTCTGGACGCTGGCCGCGTCCATCCTTGTCATCGCAACCCTCAGTTGGCTGGCACGTCCCCCTGGAACGGATTCGGGAACGGAAATTGCAATTGGAATCCAGGCCGATGAAAAGAGGAGCAACGAAGGGGAGCTTGCTTACAGTCCTGCAGAACCCTCTCCCGAGGCGGCAAGTTCTGCGGCAGCAAGCCCTGCAATTGCAAGCGCCGCGAAAGGGTTTCCCGCCGAGCGCGAGAGACTGGAACTTGATTTTTCCCCTCAGGCATCCGATTCATTCTCGGCTCAATCCCTCCCCGCACCCGCTGCAGCAGGTCGGGGCATGGCTCCATCGGTGTCTCGAGGGAGCGCATTCCCCCTAATCCCTGCTGCATCTCGTTTCATGGCTTATCTAACAGATCGCCAAGAAGCCCAAGAAACCAACGAACGGAAGTTCGATTTGTATCCACTGGTTGCCCCGATGGGCGAAAACACCATTCGCCTTGAGATCTCCGCGGAGAAGTGGAAAGAGGTCATAGACATATTGGAGCAAAAAGGGATTCCAATTGCTTCGAGCGATCGGGGCTCTCGGGAGTTTGATGTCAAACCAACCTCCGAGGCTCCTGGGTGGAATATCAAAGAACGGCTTGCAGAAGAGCTAAGTACTTTTGGTTCTAGTAAGCTGCATCAAAAAGAGACCGGCAACCGCACGTTGATCTTCCACGTGGAGGAGTAGAAAAACCAGAGCGAGTCCCGAAATCACAACCCGTGGCGTTAGCGAGGGACAGCACCGGCAATCACGCATCCAATGCAAAGCTCACAGCGCGCCCTTTGCGCCTCGGGGGCCGTGCACCCGGCGCCTGATTTCCAGGCAAGGGCTACGTGCACTCGCGCCGCTATCCCTCGCTAACGCGTCGGGTTGTGATGGGGGGACGCTTCGCGTCCGCCCCCGTCCCCCCTCGTAAAACTCTCTTCCTACTTAAAAATAAACCCACTCCCTAGACGGAAGTGGCCGAAAGTGTAAGGCTTTTGGTAGGAAGACTCTTTATGGACTCGAAATTTTCGAAAGCCATCTCCTGATGTTGCCCGTTAAAAGAAATCAAGGAAAGCTTTTTCAGGCCTTTGGCATTCCTTAGCTTTTGAATGTCGTCGCTGTAGAGACCGTTTGACTCGAAGCATAAGGATCCACCAGCGATGGTTACCTCTTCAAGATTCCCTCCGTTTGCGACGAATCCACCGACCCAACCGGGACCGTTTTCTACTTCGATTTTCAATAACTGACGGAATGGCCGCAATCGTTTATTTCCTTTCTCATAAGCTTCGCATTCCATCATTTCAATTCGGGTCAATTTGTCTCCTTCCGAATTGATCCAATCGATGAAGTGGGATTGTGAAGTACCAATAAGCCCGGCGACTTTTATCTCCATTTGTCCTTGGATCTGATCTTCCTTGACAATTTGCACGCAGCTAGGTTTAGGAATGTTGCGTGGCTTGCCGCAGCCAATCCATAGAATGGGGAATAGTGGAACGAGAGCGAGAAAGAAAAGTTGTAATCTCATGCTTGCGTTAGGCTGGCAAAAAATTGGGTTGTGGCGATATCGGTTTGCGCAAGTTTCGTTCTCTGATTCGCTTCTTGTCCGATCGGGGCTCGTCCCCGTCCGACACCGCTTTGGTGCCCTAGTAAGCGTCCTCCCCCCTCACGCGCGGCGCAGGAAGGACTTGGTCAACGTTTCTAGCGATTCTACCCCTCACCCCCGGCCCCTCTCCCCGAAGCGGGGCGAGGGGAGCAGA
>CAYMXM010000289.1:0-4793 GCA_964394065.1 uncultured Pirellula sp.
CCCTCGCCCCGCTTCGGGGAGAGGGGCTGGGGGTGAGGGGTAGAATCGCTAGAAATAATAATCCAGTTGAAACTCTCTGGTGCCAGCTACACTTCCGGTGTGTTCCGTGGCCGCATTGATTGTGAAGGTGATTGCGAAGGTGATTGCGATGGAAACGATGATCAATTCGCTGACTCGATCTAAGATGGAAGCTGCGGCCACTTCACACACCCTACAACTTACCTCCGGCGGGGGCTTGATGGGGCCCTGAGGTAGAGATGCCCAAGGTGTCTGTTGGGGGGAGGAGATGGAAGTGTTGTTTAACGGAATGAATTCCGTTCTACGTTAGCCGTTGCAGAGGAGTAGCGACTCTAGCCAGTCTCGCCATTTCTTGCTCGAGACGATATCCATCACGGGCTCGCTTAAGGGAGCAATCGCGACTTGGGAATTTCCTGCTGGCCAAGAGACGGCTCCTTGCCAAAGACCACTCTCGTCGATCTCCAACCGCAACTGAAGTGGGTCGGATGAAGTGCGATCAGCAAAGCACGTTTGCAAATCGACGCTCCCTAACTTATTCCAGGTCGATGTACCGAGCTTGGACTCTTCGAGGAATTGTAAAACCGGTTGACGTTCCCCCTTCTGACTGAACCGAAGAGTGCGGCTCCCTTCGTAGGGAACCGGAGTGTCCTTGGGAATAAGGCGCTTGGGGGAGGACATCCCCGACGCCTCCTGCATCAGGACGCCGATGTCATAGCTGCTACTCCCGATCGCATGAGGGGAACTCAACTCGATCGGTGGCATCATATAGTTGGCTTGCAGCGCTGCTCCGCGCGCAAGATAACTCGTGCTCAACGGAATCAACGGAACCTTCGCTCCGACGATGCGGCTCAACTGCTGCTTAAGTGCCGGGAGCCAACGCAAATCTCCCAACAAAAGAACACCGTCCAGATCGGTCGGATCGATCCCCGATCTGGCGATCGCTTCCTTGGCGAAACCTTCACAATCCCCTGTCAATTCACCGACCCATTCTTCGAGGCGGTCTCGGTTCAACTGCGACTCAAGTTTCCCACTTTGCGTTTCAATGATGAACGGGACTCGCGAGGCGGATCGCAACTTCTCAAAGACCCGTTCGACCGTTCTCTGGATCTTCGAGGCAAGCCCCCGATCTTCGCGTGGGCGAGCGCCGAAGCGTTCCTCGAACTGGCTCGCGATTTTCTTCGCCATGATGTCGTGCCATCGAACCATCCCGCGCTTCCAGTCCCCCGCGTTGGCCACCATCTGCACCTCGGTCCCCTCGACTCGAACGACGGAGACCTCGCATGCCTCCCCCGTCAACATCGCGACCATGTACTTTCGATGATACTCCTCGTCGGAGTTCGCTTGCGCTAAACGAGAGTCGATTTCGATATGCGCCAAAGTCGCCGCCAACGGCTTATCGAGGAGCTGCAGCAACTCCAAACCCGCAACCGAGCAAGCGGTCTTCGTACAGATTCGATTCAATTGATCGTAACAAGCAGGAACGGTAACCACTGCGTGGGAAGCGTTCGGAAGTTTGTGCCGCGTCGCGTTGAGCATTTGACGAATGACCGTCGCGACGAGAACCTCGGGGGGAACTTGGCGCCCTCCGAAGGGGCGTTCCAGAAGGGGGAGCCCGTACCATCTTTGCATGCCATAGAAAATGTGGTCCGGTTTATTGACTCGCAAGTTGGCCGCTTGCGAACCGACCGCGATTTGCTCTCCATCGCAGTAGAGCATGTTTCGGAGAACGATCGAATCGCCGTCGACCAGGACCTCTTCGATCTTGTGCTCGTCATCGATATAGCTTGCCTGAGAACTGATCATCCCCAGTTCGATACCGATCGCCGATAGCTGGCGTTGAGAAGTCGACTGGGCCGTGCTGAAACTGGTCGGTTTCAAAGGAGTGATTCGAAGGGAGGGAATCTCGGTTCGAGGGAACAGGTCTGGCTTCTTCTCCAACAAATTCAGCTTCACCAATTTGTCGGTCAACTCCGCAGCGGATTGAAGTCGTTCGTTGGGGGATTTGGCAACGAGGGATTGAAACACCGAATCGAGTCGAATGTCGACATCGCTTCGAACTTCGTACAACGCTGGCGGCTTTCGATGGACCTGAGCCAGCGCGGTCTGCACCAACTCGCCGGAGAACATCGGACGCCCCGTGAGGAGATAGAAGATCGTCGCCCCCAAGGAGTATAGGTCACAGCGATGATCGACCTTGTCGGGAGTGTTGATCTGTTCCGGAGCCATGAACTCGACCGTTCCTATGATCTGCGACTTGCTCGAGTCGTGATGGGTGTCGAGTTGATCGCGAAGAACCGCGAGTCCGAAATCGAGGATCTTGAGAGTCCCCGTCGAGGTCAGCATCATGTTGCTGGGTTTGATATCGCGATGGATGATCCCTAGAGAGTGGGCATACTCTAAAGCAGAAGCAGCTTGCACCAGGACATCGACAACCTCCTGCGTCGACAAAGGCCCCGCGGTAGCAACTCGGTTCGAAAGAAGTTCACCATGGATCAGCTCCATAACCAAATAATGCACCTGAGCGTTTCCCGACCGGTAGCATCCTGCATCGAATGCTGTCACGATGTTGGGGTGCATCAACTTCGCCGTCGCCCGAACCTCGGCATAGAATCGATCTCGCGCGATCGGATCTTGCGACATCGATTGGGGGAGGACCTTCAAAGCGACTTGCCGGTCCATCGTTCGATGGTGAGCCCGAAAGACTTGCCCCATTCCTCCTGCCCCGATTTTCTCTTCGATGATGTACTCCCCTAGCATGGGAGTTTGGCCTAGCATGGGAGTTTGGCCCAACATAGGAGTTGGGCCTGACGCGGGAGCATCGGTCGCGGAGGATGGGTGAGGGGGGGCGTGAAGCCCGACATCTGGAGCGAGATCAAACGAACCGGTATCGTAGGTCGGGGAACCTTCGGCCGATTCCGAGTCGCCGGGGACTTGGAAGGCACGCGTAACGCCGGGGTGTTCCTGGATGCCCATCGATGAGGAGCCCTTCGGTGAACCGGTGGTGTCAGGAGCTTCCCGTCGGGGTGAACCTGGTTTGCTGTCTCGCATTGCTGGAAAGGGGCTAGGTTAGTTTATTGCCTGTCTGGACACTCATAGCGTTTGAGTTCCCGGCGCTGTACTCTACGTTCTGAAATTGCGCATTTCACGCCATTCTGAGGGAAAAAGAGAATCGTGCTTAGTTTTGGGACCGTTCGATCCATCCTCATCGACCGTGCACAGCGGGGGCTTTCCATCTCCTACTCCGAGCTTTTTCAGGAGGCGGGAGTTCGGTTTAGCCGCCCGAAAGTCCGTGCATTGTGCAGGCTTTTAGGGGAAATCGACGAGGAAGGTGCTGCGTGTGGCGAGCCCCCTCTGGCGGTTCTCGTGGTCCGTGGCTCGGACCGCCTCCCGGGGGAGGGATGGTGGGAAACCCGCACGCGCTATTCCGGCCCGCGAGAAGGGGAAGAAGGGGCAAAATACGTTAGGAAACTGCAGCGGGTGACGTTTCGGTATTGGAAAGGGGTGGATTGTGGGGGAACCACGGAATACACGGAAGGTGAGGCCTCGAAAATCACAACCCGTGGCGTTAGCGAGGGATAGCACTGGCAACCAGGCATCCCATGCAAGGTATCTCAACACGCCCATCCTGCCTCTGGGACGTGCCACCCGGCGCTCGAGAGATTCCCGACGAGCGGCCACGTGCACTCGCGACGCAGTCCCTCGCTAACGCCACGGGTTGTGATGGCGGGACGCTTCGCGTCCCCCCTTTTCACCGATGCGTCAGGCCAGCCTGAAAAGGAGGGGGGACTTCCGCCTTGCTTTGTAGCCCCTTGGGAGCCTATTCTTCCGGGCGTTCAGCTAAGGAAAATAGGTTATGGAAACATCATTGCACCGCGAACTGAAGAAACTGGTTGCGGTCTCACCCGATGCGATCGAAGTTGCGGAGTCTCGATATCGTATCGATGCGATCGATACGCAAGGTGCTCTCGTGGAGATCCAACACGCGGGATTGGGAATCCTGCGCCGGAAAGTCCAAGAACTTCTCAACGAAGGACATTCGGTCCGGATCATCAAACCGTGGATCGTGCACAAGGTGATCGAAACGGTCGATAAGAAATCGGGGAAACTGCTCCGTCGTCGCAAAAGCCCCAAAGAACAACGCCCTATCCAGTTCTTCACCGAACTCATTCACTTCACCCAAGTCTTTCCGCAGGATGGGCTCACCCTAGAGATCCTGCCGGTCCATTGCGTGGAGCGACGGATCGATACTCCCAAACGGGGAAGGCGAAAGCAGTATAAAGCCCTCGATCTCGCCTTGGCCAAGCCCCCGGTGTTCCAAGATGCCTTCAAGCTGAAGCGAACGAACGATCTTTGGAAACTGATCGGGAGGCCTAAGCTCCCTCGAGAATTCGATACGCAGGAGTTGGCGAACGCAATTGGTGAACCTCGCTGGCTCGCCCAACAGATCGCCTATGTGTTGAAGAAATGCGGCGCGACCGATCTCCATTCGAAACGTGGGAACGCGATGGTTTATCGAAAGGCTGGTTGAGGCTTGAGGTGGCGGTGTAGAACGGAATTCATTCCGTTACTCGCGGTCTCCATTCAAGGCCTCAAAGTTCCCCCCAGAGCCTCTCACTACCTGTGGGGGCTTGGGTGGCCCTGAATGGGGTGGCGTCCATTGCGTTCATCGGGGGGAGGAGGTGGAGGTGGCGGTGTAGAACGGAATTCATTCCGTTACTCCCGGTCTCCATTCAAGGCCTCAAAGTTCCCCCCAGAGCCTCTCACTACCTGTGGGG
>CAYMXM010000289.1:4893-6526 GCA_964394065.1 uncultured Pirellula sp.
GCTTGGGTGGCCCTGAATGGGGTGCGTCCATTGCGTTCATCGGGGGGAGGAGATGGAGGCGGCGGTTAACGGAATAAATTCCGTTCTACATTAGCCGAATGGAGAGCATGACTGGATAGATTGTTCGCTTCGAAGCATTGATGATGGTTCCAATATCGGGCGAGGGGCTGGGTACCGTTTCTAGTTGGGCCACCGGACCGTCGGTCGCTTCCCCAGAAGTCGCATCCAGGAGGCTGTATCCAAAGGATCCGCCATGGGCCTGTTTCAGGTCTTCTGCATGGAGCCCCACCTCCGTTAACGCGGCGAGGGATTCAGGAAACGCCCCCTTCTTCATACGATACAACTGAAGCCCAATCGCGATTCTGGCGAAACGAAACTGATCTACCGAAGCCGCTTTCATTCCGATCCCGACTTGGGCCGTCTGGCGGTAAGCCATGAAAGCAAGCCTCTTCGCTGATGTTCTGTCATTTCTTACATCCTGGTCGGAGACGAGCTTGCGCTGCAACTGATCTCGGAGTGGCTCCTTCCCAATCGTTGCCAGTTCGTCAAAGGTTTGAATAAGACTCACCATCTCGCTGGGTAGCAGTCCACCATAAAGAGAGAACTTCGAAGCGATCGCCCCCCAAAAGCCCAATTTGTAGTTGTACGGGAGGAGCATCCCTTTCATCGCATTCACCCCTTCGGCCCAGTCCATGACGAATGCGTTCTCATCCTTTACCAATTCCAGCAACGCGACTAGCTCCTCCTCCGTCCAGCGAGAGTTCGAAAGGGATTGATGGAGGCACTCAAAAAGAGGGGATCGTTGCTCATCAGTCCCCCACACAACCATCTGGCGATCAAGAGCTTTCTCAAACTCCAACATGACTTGCAGGTCTTCCATCGCGCGAGTTTTATCCCCCGTGTAATAAGCGACTCCAAAGTCCAAGGTTAAGAACTGAGCGACCAACTTGTGAGGAATCTCGTGGAGGTAGTGCGTGTTGGGCTGCGTGGAGAACCAGGAGATGTCCGCGTTCTTGATCGTCTTGACTCTCTTGACGATCGCACTCCTCACCGGTTCCATCTCCTTTAGATAGGCCTGCGAACTTTCGAGATCGTGCCACTTCTGCTTTGGAGATAGGCTAGCGGGTGGCGAGAGGAGGGCGTCGGCCGGGAAACCTTCGAGCTGCTTTCCCCAACAGAGCATGCTGAGGATATCCAACCAAGCCTGCGTCTCTTTCTCTTTCACTTGAAGGAGTTCCCTGTTCGACGGAGAGGCTCCTGTGAGTGTAAGGGGCCCTTTCTCTGTTTGGGCGTCGAGTCGTTTCGCTTCCGCTTCTACTCGCTTCCAGGCGACGGATTCTTGTCGCAACCACCAAGCCCCCCAACCACCGAGGGCAACGATGGCAAGGGCTGCCGTGCCGAGCAACCATTTCTTAATACTGAATGGAGTTGTCGTGATAGGGTTCGTCATGGGTGATTCCTCGGAATGGTCGAGCTTAAAAATAAGGTCACGTTTTTCGGTAGCCCCGGCAGGGAAACGCTGTGAAGCATTTTCCCCTGGGAAATTGGGCGGTTCTTGTCCGACCGGGGGCTTGTCCCCGTCGGACACCGCTTTGGCGTCCTAGCCGGCGTCGCGCTTTTGATATCTGCTCCC
>CAYMXM010000290.1:0-6507 GCA_964394065.1 uncultured Pirellula sp.
TCGAAAACCAATGTTTTCATTGGTCAGCCCGTCTGAGTTGGGGAACTTGGGCTAGGGCACCAAAGCGGTGCCCGACGGGGACGAGCCCCGGTCGGAAAAAACGCTCAATTTTCCTGAAGGAAAAATCAATAGTAGGGGAAGGGACCGGAAAAAATTCAACGCAGAGTACGCAGAGGCGCAGAGAAGAAGATCGTTGCGTCTTTGCGCCTCCGCGACTCTGCGTTTTATTCTCTTGCCAGTGGCGTAGGCGACATGTCCTTACCCCACTGCGCGATTGTGAAAAAACACAAAATCGGGTAGAATCCTCCCTTCGTCCAAGGTCCTAAAAACCTTGGAAAAAGATAGCGAATTCGCAGGTTTTGCGGTTCTCCTTTCACGACCTTCCTCGTTTCATAATCAGATCGGCTTTCCCCAGTGTCCACATTGCCTCCAGACGACGAGTTTGATCCAAACGATCCTGCGAACACGCCCAGTGGCGAGGGTGCAGATGGGGGGGATGGGGACGATTTTGACCCGAACGATCCGGCCAGTTTCCCGGACGGGAGTGCCGAGGGCCCCGGTGAGCGGATGATCGAGGAGCCGATCGAAGATGAACTTCGGGACAGCTACCTCACCTACGCGATGAGCGTCATCGTCAGTCGAGCCCTACCCGACGTCCGGGACGGCCTGAAACCGAGCCAGCGACGCATCTTGGTCGCGATGAACGACTTGAACCTCACCCCAGGGGCCGCGCGGGTCAAATGCGCGAAAATCGCTGGGGATACGTCGGGGAACTATCACCCGCACGGGGAAGCGATCATCTATCCAACCTTGGTCCGGATGGCGCAAGAGTGGAATATGCGCCACGTGTTGATCGACAAACAAGGGAACTTCGGCTCGATCGCCGGGCTCCCTGCTGCTGCGATGCGGTACACGGAAGCTCGGCTGGCCCACCCAGCCGCCATGATGCTCGACGATCTCAAACTCGATACCGTCGATTTCATCCCCACCTATGACGAACGCCGCAACGAACCGGTCGTCCTCCCGTCGAAATTCCCAAACCTTCTCGTCAACGGCGCCCAAGGGATCGCGGTGGGGATGGCGACGAGCATCCCACCTCACAATTTGCGAGAGGTTTGTGCAGGATTGATTCGTTTGATCGACGATCCCGACATGTCGATCAGCGAGATTTGCGAGATCATTCCCGGTCCCGACTTCCCGACCGGAGGGATCATTTGCGGTCGCTATTCGATTCGGCAAGCCTACAGCACGGGGCGTTCTACGATCGTCGTCCGGGCGCGCGTGGATGTGGAAGAAGGGAAGAAGGCTCGATTGATCGTTCGAGAAATCCCTTATCAACAAGCTCGGGATCGGGTCATCGAACGGATTGCAGATCTGGTTCGGAACGACAAGATCAAGGGGATCTCGAACATTCGCGATGAAAGCGATTTGAAGGAACCGGTTCGAATCGTGATCGAGCTGAAGCAAGGGCACGATCCTCATATCGTTCTCAACCAGCTCTATCAGTTCTCTTCCCTCCAAGAAACCCACTCGATCATCTTGCTCGCGCTCGTCGATGGCAAGCCTCGGGAGTTGACGATCAAGGAGATGATGCAGGAGTTCTTGCGCCACCGTGTGACGGTGATCCGCCGAAGAACCCAGTTCCTGCTCGCATCAGCGAGAAAGCGAAAGCACGTCGTCGAAGGTCTTTTGCTCGCTCTGGCCGACATCGACCACATCATTCAAATCATCCGACAAAGCCGCACGCAAGCCGAAGCCAAAGAGCGGCTCATGGGGGTGGAGTGCCCCGCTTCGATGATGGAGCGAGCCCTCGGGGAACGTGGGTACGGCGACTTCCAACTGGAACGTGGCGTGAACGACACCTATCGTTTGACGAGCGTTCAAACCGACGCGATTCTTCGGATGACCCTCGGTCAACTGGCTGGTCTGGAGCAGGAAAAGCTCGTAAACGAACACTCGGCCTTGCTCGACGAGATATCCGAGTATCGAGACATTCTCGGCGATCCGGCGCGCATCTACGGGATCATCCGAGCCGACCTTGAGGAAATCTCCCGCCGGTTTGGAACCGATCGAAAAACCTTGATCGATTCGGAAGAGCTCGGCAACTACAACATGGAAGACCTCATCAACGAGGAGACCATGGTGGTGACCATCTCCACGCAGGGATACATCAAGCGAATTCCCGCGACGACTTATCGCGCCCAAAAGCGGGGCGGTAAAGGAATCGCAGGGATGCGCGTCGAAGAAGAGGATCCCGTCGAACATCTCTTCGTGGCTAGCACGCACGCTTATCTCCTCTTCTTTACCAATCAAGGAAAGGTCTATTGGCAGAAGGTTTGGGAGATCCCCCAAATGAGTCGCGAGAGTCGCGGCCGAGCGGTGGTCAACTTGCTCAACCTTTCCCCCGAAGAGAAGATTCGGGATTGCGTCGTCGTGCGAGACTTCAATCTCCCCGGCCACTTCCTGATGATGGCGACCAAGAAGGGGATCGTGAAGAAGACGGAACTCGAAGCCTACAGTCGTCCTAAAAAGGGTGGAATCATCGCGATCAAACTGCGCGATGATGACGAGTTGGTCGATGTCGTCGTCACCGGCCCGCAAGATCAGATCGTCCTTTCAACTGCAAACGGGATGGCGATCCGATTTGCCGAGAGCGACGCTCGCCCGATGGGACGCAACACTTCCGGCGTGAAAGGAATCTCACTTCGGAAGGGGGACGAAGTGGTAGGGATGGTGGTTGCCGATCCGACCGCAACCCTCCTCACCGCGTGCGAATTCGGATACGGAAAGCGTACGACCTTCGGCCCCGGAGACGAAATGGCGGGACAAGAGCTTCCACCGACCGACGAGAATGGAGTGGAAGATGGTAGCGTCGAGGAAGAGGTAGTTGTAGAAGATTCCGACGCCGAGAGTGAAGACCTCAACTCTTCCAATCGATACCGCACTCAACGTCGCGGCGGCAAAGGGGTCATCGATATTAAGACCAGCAAGCGGAACGGCAGGGTGATGGGAATCATCGCGGTACACGATGCCGACGAAGTCATGATGATGACGATGCGTGGTAAGATCCAACGAATTGCTGCCAAGGATATCAGCGTCATCGGACGGAACACGCAAGGGGTTCGCATCATGAGCCTCGACGAAGGTGATTCGTTGTCGGCGATGGTTCGAGTCGCTTCCGAAGATATTGTCGATATTGCAGAGGGATCGGCACCTCCCCCCGTTGAACCGCCACCAGCACCAGATGCTGCTCCGGAACCTAGCGCGGACGAATGAGTTTAAGTTCCAGTAGCGAGTCGGGGCAGGAAGCATCCAGCGGTTTGAAAGCCGCTGGTGATTTGCTCGTGTTGGTTTGTACCTACAACGAAAAGGTCAACCTCGCGGAGCTCTTCGATCGGATCGACGCGACCCTCCCAGGAGTGGACGTTTTGGTGGTTGACGACAACTCCCCCGATGGAACAGCGGATTGGGTGCGCGAGAAACAGAGCTCGCGCCCTAAGACTCATTTGATTCATCGTTCCGGGAAGTTGGGCTTAGGAACCGCGATTCGGGAAGGGATGCAGTACGCAATCCGACATGGTTTCGAGTGGTTGCTAAACCTCGATGCTGACTTGAGTCACGACCCTCGCGCGATCCCGACGTTGCTAGCGCGATCCGTCGACCACGATCTCGTGATCGGTTCCCGCTATGTCGAGGGAGGAGGAATGGAGGGCTGCTCCTGGCGACGAGTTCTCGTCAGCAAATGTGCGAATGGCTATGCACGCTTCGTCGTGGGATGGAAGGTTCGAGATTGCAGCAGTGCCTACCGACTCTATCGCGTTTCTTCCCTCGCTCGATTGAACTGGGATGCGATTCACGGAAAGGGATACGGGTTCCTGGAGGAAGTCCTTTGGCACTTACTGAACAACGGGAGTCGCTGGACCGAAGTTGGAATCGTCTACACCGAGCGTCAAAAAGGGGAGTCCAAAATCTCGATCCGAGAAGCCTTCTCCGCCATCGATTCGTTGCATCGCGTCGCGAGGTTGAAGAAGCAGTTTGGAGGAAGACTAAAGGCTAAGGACTAAAGGCTTAAGGAAGAGCATGTCGTTGTTCGCGGATTTTTCGGAGAAGCGTATTTATTCCGTAGTCGGTTTTCGTCCGATCGGGGCTTGTCCCCGTTGGACACCGCTTTGGCGCCCTAGCACGCGTCGTGCATTAGAAATCTGCTCCCCTCGCCCCGCTTCGGGGAGAGGGGCCGGGGGTGAGGGGGAGAAGTGTTCGGAACAAAGGTAAGTTTAGTGACTCGATGTTTCAGCTACGCTTCCGGTGTGTTCCGTGGTCGCTTTGGCCTTCAATGGTAATTGAAATAGAAAGATAGGCCGCAGGCATTTGGAGCTGAGCTGGAAGCCGCGACCACTTCACACACCCTACGATTGCGAGACGCCCGGGCACGACTTTCTCCCCTTCAAACGTTTCTTTTCTTTTCCTTTTTCCGTGTCTTCCGTGTATTCCGTGGTTCCCCTTTACTCCGGCCACTTCCAAAAGGCCCTATCAGCTCCGTTGACCACCGTATCGATCTTCCGTTCGATATCCCGCATCGCGGGATGATCGGTGTAGAAAAAAGCCTGGTTGTCGATCCCAGCCTCGCGGTACCGTTCAACACGATGTTGCACCGAAGGATGACTCGCGATCCGAGGAAGGACCACGAGCCAGAGGAGTCCTCCAGCGAGAACAATCGCTAAAAGTTTCGCTCCCCCTTTATTCATCAGCATCACTTTCCAAGAAGATCCGCAGCGTTGGGGTAGAGCTTGGTGAAGACGAGCCAAGCCATCAGGAATGAAAGGGTCAAGTTGAACGCTTGACCACACACATACAAAATCATCGGCTTTCCGGACGCGAGCATGTGTCGATACTCGCGGAAATTGCTTTCCAGTCCGATGCTTACGAAGGCCAGACAGAAGAGCCACTCTCGAGTAGATTTGGTGGCTCCGTCCACAAGGCTATTCACAAAGAACTGCCCTTCGATGCCGAAGGATTGGACATAGGAGAGGATCAGAGAGACTCCTAAGAACCCGAGTGTAAATCTTGGGAACCGCTTCCAGATCTCCGAAACTCTTGGTTTCTTTCCATCCTCGCTCTTCTCAACGAATGTGACCCAATAAACGGCAACCGCAAAAGCGATGACACCGATGAGGATGTTCTGAATCATCTTCACCGTAGCAGCGACATCTTTCGCTTTCTCCCCGACCAGTTCCCCGGCAGCGGCAACCGCTCCAGTCGAATCGATCGTGCCTCCGATCCAGGCTCCACCGATGATCTCCCCCATCCCCGACCAGAGGACGATGTAGGGTTGCACGACGATCATGATCACCGTGAAGATCAACGACAAACCGATCGCAAGGGAGAGCTCTTCCTTCTTCGCTTTGCAAGCCGCAGCTGTCGCAACCGCAGCCGAGACACCGCAGACCGACATGTCAGCGGAGATCACCATGTTGAGGGATTTCGATGGCATCTTGAGAACGTACTGCCCGAAGAGATAAGTTCCCGTCAACACGATCGGAGTGACGACCCACGAGATGAGAATGCCAGGGATCCCCAACGCGAGTAGCTTGTTGAACAAGACCTCGGCTCCCAGCAATACCAGCCCTGTTTTAATGTAAAGTTCCGTTCGAGCGGCAGGAGCGAGCCAATCGGGAAGACCGACTGTATTGCTGATCAAGAGTCCCAGCAAGAGAGCCCACAACGCGTACTCCAGATTATAAGCGTTGATGACATCTTGTCCCGCGAGGACATAGGACAAGACCGCCATGAGAAAGACGACTGCAAACGCGGGGGCAAACTTTACCGGGGAGTCCCCGAGAATCGCCACTGCTGTTCCGAAGATCACCAGGAGGAGGATGAAGGCAACGCCGAGCCCCAGGTAAATCGGGTTCCCTCCTCGAACGAACGCGTCGGCAGGATTCGATGTCCAGCTGCCCGGGCGTTGGAGATAGGGCTTCAACGGGGTAGGGATGAGACTCTTTTCAAGCCCTTTGAGCTCCTTTTCAAGTGTCTCTTTTTGTTCGGTATAGTCCTCTGCTTCACTATCGAGCCCACGAAGTTCGGTCCGAACGGTTTGGAGCCGTTCGATCTGTTCCTTCGAGTCGGCAGGGCGAAGGCTTAGAGTCCAAATGCCGACGACGATGAAGATAGAAAAGGCGATAAGGATCGCGACGTAATCTTCGATACGATACCAAGGTCGTTTGTCTTCTCGAAGCGTTACAGTATCGTCGTCCGGCGTCCGAGTTGCAGATTGATTCTCGGTGAATTCATCGCCACGTTCAGAGTGGGTATTCATCTTGGAGGGATAGAAAGGCGGGTAGATAAACAGAAACAGCCCGGGTAAACCGAAGCGATCTGTATCATAACCGAAAGGAAGACTTTTGGGGTGGCCTGACGCATCGGTGTTAAGGGGTAGGACGCGAAGCGTCCTACCATCACAACCCGTGGCGTAAGCGAGGGACAGCGTCGCGAGTGCACGTAGCCCTT